>JBJMGN010000143.1:0-3857 GCA_045807885.1 Pyrinomonadaceae bacterium
TTAACGGCGTCCTGAAATGCGAGCGAACCCGCAATGTGGAATGAACGCTCGTCCGAGTCAACTTCGTGATACGAACCGAAAACAAGCCGTGTCCTGATGTCGACCAGTTCATATCCGGCGAGGAAACCTCGCCGCATTGCATCGCGAACACCCTCGCTCACGGGCTTAATGAACTGACGTGGTATCGCGCCTCCGGTGATCTTGTCCTCGAATACGAAGCCCTCGCCCGGTGCCGGTTCGATCTCAAGTTCGACGTGGCCAAATTGGCCGCGGCCACCCGACTGCTTCTTGAAGATTTCTTTACCCGGTGCAGGAACCGTGATCGTCTCTCTGTATGCAACCTGCGGTTTGCCGACGTTTGCTTCGACGCTGAATTCGCGCTTCATTCGATCGACGATGATCTCAAGATGAAGTTCGCCCATACCGGCAATGATCGTCTGACCGGTTTCGTGGTCGGTCGTAACTTGGAACGAAGGGTCTTCCTGTGCAAGGCGGTTTAGCGCGATGCCCATCTTGTCCTGGTCGGCTCGTGTTTTCGGTTCGACCGCGACACGTACGACGGGATCCGGGAATTCCATCGATTCGAGGATGATCGGCTTCGATTCGTCGGCGATAGTGTCGCCGGTCGTGACATTCTTCATGCCGCCGATCGCAACGATCTCACCTGCTGATGCCGTCTCAACGTCTTCACGCTTGTTCGCGTGCATCAACATAAGGCGTCCAACACGTTCCTTCGAATCTTTAATTGTATTAGTAACGTAGGAGCCTGATTTGACGGTGCCGGAGTATATTCTGACGAATGCGAGCTGACCGAGATGCTTGTCAGCCATCAATTTGAACACGAGGCCGGAAAAAGGGGCTTTCGGGTCAGCGGCACGTGTATCGACTTCGTCGTTTTTCGGGTTAATACCTTCAACCGGTGGAATATCAAGCGGGCTCGGAAGGAAATCAACAACGCCATCAAGAAGCGTCTGCACGCCTTTATTCTTAAAGGCCGAACCGGTAAAAACCGGGACGATCTGCATCGCGAGCGTACCTTTCCGAAGCGCAGTGCGAATTTCGGATTCCGAAATTTCTTCGCCCTCGAGGTATTTGACCATCAGGTCGTCATCGATAGCTGAAACAGCTTCGACAAGCTTTTCGCGGGCCTCTTTAGCTGCATCCACCAGATCAGCCGGAATTTCCAGCGTTTCGTAGTTGGCTCCCTTCGCTTCGTCGCTCCAGACGAACGCTTTCATCGTGATCAGGTCGACTACGCCCTTGAACTGATCTTCCAAACCGATCGGTATCTGCATCGCGACCGCGTTTGCACCCAGTCGTTTCAAGATCGAATCGAACGAGCGGTCGAATGAGGCACCTGCGCGGTCAAGCTTATTAATAAAGCAGATACGCGGAACGCCGTACTTATCAGCCTGACGCCAAACGGTTTCTGATTGCGGCTCAACACCGGCGACGCCGTCAAAAACACAAACAGCACCGTCCAATACACGAAGGGATCGTTCAACTTCCATCGTGAAGTCGACGTGTCCGGGTGTATCGATAATATTGATGCGGTGCTCGACATTATTGCGGGTCCAGAAACAGGTAGTTGCAGCAGAGGTGATAGTAATTCCGCGCTCTTGCTCCTGCTCCATCCAGTCCATCGTCGCCGTTCCTTCGTGAACTTCGCCGATCTTGTGCGAAACACCGGTATAAAACAAAATGCGCTCGGTCGCCGTGGTCTTACCCGCGTCGATATGGGCCATGATGCCGATGTTTCTAAATTTGTCTAAGCTAATGTTAGCCATAAAATCCCAGGCGAAAGGTGATAGGTTTTAGTTTTTTAGCACCTAATACCTATCAGCTAGCCCCTTGTTAAAATCTGTAATGTGCAAACGCCTTGTTTGCCTCCGCCATGCGGTGGACGTCCTCTTTCTTCTTCATCGCTCCGCCGCGGCCTGATTGTGAATCGAGCAGCTCGCCGACCAGCCGGCCTTCCATCGTCTTTTCGCTGCGTCCGCGCGCGTTCGAAACGATCCAGCGGATAGCCAGCGTATTGCGACGATCGCGGGTCACTTCGAGCGGCACCTGATAGGTCGCACCGCCGATACGGCGCGATTTCACTTCCAAGGTCGGTGCTACGGCATCAACGGCCTTCTTAAAGACCTTCAGCGGCTCTTCACCGGTTTTTTCGGCGATCTTTTCCATCGCGCCGTAAAAGATCTGTTCGGCAACGCTCTTTTTGCCGGCCCACATCATTCCGTTGATGAACTTCGTCACCAGCGTGCTGTTATAGATCGGGTCCGGAAGTATATCTCGTCGTTCTGCTACTCTACGTCGTGCCATACCTTACTACTTCGCTCCTTTCGGCCGTTTCGCACCGTACTTCGAACGTGCCTGGTTGCGGTTCGCGACGCCCGAAGCATCCAGCGTTCCGCGGATAACGTGATAACGCACACCCGGAAGGTCCTTTACACGGCCACCGCGGATAAGCACGATCGAGTGCTCCTGCAGGTTGTGTCCGATGCCCGGGATATAGGTCGTAACCTCGATCTGGTTCGTCAGGCGAACGCGTGCGACCTTTCGAAGCGCCGAATTCGGCTTTTTCGGGGTCGAGGTGTAAACACGCGTGCAAACGCCGCGTTTCTGTGGGTTTGACTGCAAAGCCGGGCTCGCGGTCTTATACTTCACCCGCTCACGGCCCTTGCGAACTAATTGATTAATAGTCGGCATCTCGTTTCCTGATAAAAAACAAAACTATCGTCTTACCTGACTCTTGCCGAAAATCCATTCCGGCAGTTAGCTCAAGCAGCACAAAAGCTGATTGATTAAAATTCGTGATTAAACCCTTGAAAGCCTTACTTTGCTGTAGCGTGGCAATAAAAAGAAGTGAATCCTGTCAAGCCAAGGGTGTTGGTGCACCCGCTTTACGCAACAATCCGTGAACCAGCTTTCAAACATCTCCGCCGGCGATTTGTGTCAGTAGCCCGCACGTTAGTAAGGGCATTCTTCGAAAAACCGCCTCTGCGACCCAGACCGTCAAAGTCCGAAACTCTAGATATTATGATTTTGGGGAAATTGTGTCAAGCGATAGAGGAGCGAATTGCGGTCAAAACTGTCAATCATTGCCGAAAGATGCCAAATCGATCTTCTACAAGCGAAAGCACCAGTAGCGTTATGACACTTACAAAGTAAACCAGCACCCAAAAAAGGAACGCGAAACCGGTTGCGATAATACCATCCCTAAGCCCCCTTGACTTGATGAAATAGTACGGCAGAGCAAAAAGGGCCAATAGAATAATTAGAATGCGGAGACCATGAGACATCTCAAAATTTCGTTCTTCTGCGTCCGCGTTGCACCAGTGAAGTATTCCGACGATCAAGGCAACCGCTCCCAGGAGCGTTGTCAGTCCAGAGCCAATGGAAGAGTCTGCAAATACCCAGCTCGCCAATGAACTAACCACGGCGACGCCTAGTATGCCGAACAGCGCATTCCGCTTTCGCGACTCATAACTTAATGGTTCACCCACCGGCATCAATGATTCCATTGTTAATTGATATTACGTCGACTTAGCGTAAACGCAAGTCGGCGAATTACCAGATCCGCGGGACTGCGGTTGTGACGTTCGACGAGATTTGTTTTAATGTTCGTTTGTTTATTGGAAGAGTTTTAGCATTATGAGCAACGCATTTATTGAAGCACTGGAAAAGAAGACAGAAGCGGAATGGCTGTCAGCGGTCGAGTCGCTGCTGCCCGAAATTCACGAGGTTGAGCGCAACGCGGTACAGATCTGGTTCCGGTTTTACCCGCTTGATCTCGTCAATTATCTTGAGTCATCTGAAAACGCCGAAGAGGCCATGAAAGGGCTCGCGATGGA
>JBJMGN010000144.1:0-4143 GCA_045807885.1 Pyrinomonadaceae bacterium
GTCCGTTTTCGTGTCTAGCTTTCAGCCAATGCCTGACCATGCCCGACTGCGAAAGTGTGAACGAGAGAAAAACACCGACGGCGTATAGCGGGATCAGTCGCGAAGTGTCACCCGCGAACACAACGACCAATATCGACGAAAAGATCGCCAGGATCACGATGCCGTTGGAAAACACGAGCTTATCGCCGCGGTTAGCAAATTGTCTGGGTAGGAAGCGGTCGCGCGCCAATAGGCTTGACAGCCTTGGGAAATCCGCAAACGCGGTGTTTGCAGCCAGGATCAATATCGCTGCCGTCGCGAATTGCACTACGTAATAAAACCACCCGATAGGGCCAGTGAAAATGATCCTCGCAAATTGGGAAATGACCGTTTCGCTTTCCTTCGGATGTATCCCATAAAAGTAGGCGAGGACGCTTGTTCCTAAGAACATCGTGCAAAGGAGAACTGCCATCACGATCAGCGTCCGCGACGCGTTGCGCGCCTCGGGCTGCTTAAACGCCATCACGCCATTCGAGATGGCTTCGATCCCGGTCAGGGCCGCGCATCCATTCGAGAACGCGCCAAGTATCAAAAACATCGAGAGCGCCTGCGGAACATATCCCTCAGCCAGCTTAAGTTCTTCCGTGGGGGCTGAAGCGGCTACGACCGCGCCGCCAAATAGATATTTGATCAGCCCGAACCCGATCATGAACAAAAACGAGATCAGGAACGCGTATGTCGGGGCAGCGAAAAGCGATCCGGATTCGCGCACGCCGCGCAGGTTTGCGAGGCAAATAAATATGATGAAACCGACGCCGATGGAAACCCGATAATCTGCGATCCACGCCAGGGGTGTCCCCTGTGCCGCCGAGGTCAAAGCCGCAACGCCAGCCGCGATCGAAACCGAAACCGTGAGGACGTAATCGACCAAAAGCGAGGCTGCGGCAACCAGCCCGGCGGTCGTTCCCAAATTCTCCTTCGCGACGATATAAGCGCCGCCGCCTGAAGGATATGCGTGTATCGTCTGCCGATAGCTGATCGCAACAATGATCAGCAGAACGGCGATCGCGATCGAGATAGGAATGACATATCCGAACGCCGCCGCCGAACCAAATGCAGCCGCGGTCGCAAGTACAAGCAGGATCTCTTCCGTTGCGTAAGCGGTCGACGAAAGCGCGTCGGACGAGAATACGGCAAGCGCGACTTTCTTTGAAAGCCGTTCGTGCTGCGCCTGTTCGTTTCGAAGCGCGCGGCCGATAAAAACCCGCTTAAGTTTGCCTAATGTGGACATTTATTAGCTCCAGTCGTTGCGATCCCGTCGCTCTGAAACGTCCAGGCAATGCGCGCCACTAACAAAAAAGGCGAACGCCAAGATCAACGTGACCGGAACCCAATTCGTTAACCACGCGTCCGATGTTTTCGATAGAACCCAAAGCACCGCGGCCACGACAGACGTCAACATCGCAAGCCCGAATGCGAATGACGAAAAGCAACTAGTAAACATAGAGCGTGCCACCTGACTCACCGCCTTTTCCCATCACAAGCTTATTGGCCGCTATGTAAAAACGGTCTAAAAAGGTCATAAAAAGTTCATAAAGGCGCCGGTCGACGATTGATTGTGCGGAACTGCGTGTGTATAGCTATAACGTGAGCATTCCCGCGAAAAATGTGGTCCTGCGAAATGTTGTTGAGGTTGGTGTGGCGGCAGCCGCGGTCGCTGTCGTAACTGCGTTGCTCTCACAGTTCGGACAAGCCATCAACGAGACAACCGTAGCCCTCGTTTTCATTCTTTTGATCATGATCGTCGCAACCTTCCTGGAGTGGGCCGCGGCTATCGTTGCGTCTGTGCTTGCAGCACTTGCTTTCAATTACTTTTTCCTCGAACCGCATTACACTCTGACGATCAGCGACCCGGAAAATTGGGTTTCACTTTTCGTGTTCCTTGCCGCAGCGATCACCGTTGGGTATCTTTCGGCCACTTCGAACCGACGCCGTGCTGAGGCCGAACGTTTGTACAGTGAGATCGAGAGAGCATTTGAAAAAGCGAGCGAGGCCGAGGGAATCAAGCGAAGCGAGAAGCTGAAGAGTGCGTTGCTGGACGCCGTGACACACGACTTTCGCACGCCCTTAACATCCATCAAAGCGTCAGTGACGATGCTGGTGGAAGAGAACGAATTCGGCAGCCGAGGGTCAAAGCTTGACCGGCACGGGCGCGCCGAACTTCTCAATGTGATCGACGAAGAAACGGACCGGCTCAACACGTTTGTAGAGTCGATGGTCGAGCTTGCTCGATTCCAATCCGGGTCGGCGGCGCTCAAACTGACGCGCGTCACCGCAGAAGAGATAATCGTGAAGGCCGCAAAACGTTCGAAGGAAATTCAGCGTTCGCACCGATTGGTATCGCACATCGCCTCGGACCTTCCGCCAATGTCACTTGATCCGAGGTTCATAGTCGAGGCGGTCTTCAATCTTGTCGAAAATGCCGCAACATACTCACCGCCAAATACCACGATCGAGATCGCGGCGAAGAAGAATAACGGAAATATTCGATTCGTTGTAGAGGATGAAGGCCCTGGCGTTCCCGAGTCCGAACGCGAATCCGTTTTCAAAAAGTTTTATAGAAGTAAGGCCAAAGTCGGGCAGCACGGGATGGGAATGGGCTTAGCGATAGTTCGCGGAATAATTGAAGCGCACGGCGGCGAGATCTGGGTCGAATCCGGGAAAAAAGGGGCGCGATTCGTTTTCGAACTGCCGATCAGTACGGATGGACGATAGAAAAAAGATCCTGGCCGTTGATGACGAACCTCAGATATTGCGCGTGCTGCGCCAAATTTTAAACGCACATGGATACGCTGTCCGGACGGCCCAGGATGGTAGTTCAGCGCTGGAGATCTTCGAGGAATGGGCTCCGGATCTTGTTTTGACCGACCTGCAAATGCCGGAAATGGACGGACTCAGACTTTGCAAAGAAGTTCGTGCTGTTTCCAAAGTGCCCATCGTTATCCTTTCGGTTCGAAGCGACGAGGAAAAAATCGTTGAGGCGCTCGACGCCGGTGCGGACGACTACATAACCAAACCGTTCGGCACCAATGAGCTGCTGGCACGTCTTCGATCGGCGTTCCGTCGGGCACCCGGTAAAGAAACCAATACGATCGACACGGGCCCATTCCAAGTCGATGTTTCTGCTCATCTTGCGAAACTGGACGACGTGCAAATCCACCTTACGCCGAAGGAATTTGACCTGCTCGTTTGTTTTCTTCGGAACCCGGACCGCGTGCTTACGCATTCTTTTTTATTACAAAAAGTTTGGGGCAGCTATTACGCAGATCAGTCCGATGCGCTTCGCGTGCTGGTAGGCTCGCTCAGAAAAAAGATCGAGACAGACCCGTCCAATCCGCAGTTTATCCAAACCGAACCCTGGGTGGGATATAGGTTTATGGCCGCCCCTGTCCCTTAAGTTCGAAGTTACGCTTTTTTGGGAAACGACGGCAGAAACTGCGGCGTGACACGGCCCTGGGTTTTTTGCTCAAAGGCGTAGGCATATTTGATCAGCTGCGGCTCGCTGAAAGGCCGACCGAAAAATCCCATGCCCGTGGCCTGTATCGAAGCAGGTACCGCAGTGCCTGCGGCGTTTGTCGAAGCGGGAATCTCGCGAAGACCGAGCGGCACGGTAATGTACGGATAACCTGCGACAGCGGCGATCGACCAGGTCGCTCCGGTCGTCGGCCCCACGAGCGCATCCAAATTATCCTTCGCAAGCACGGCATCGATGCCTTCCTCACGTGTAGCTTTTTTGATCTTCGCGAGAGCGTCCAGATACGCCTTGTCTGTCAGGTCGCCCTTTGCCTGCGATTGAACGAAAAGTTCCTGCCCGAATTTTGGTAATTCTTTTTCCTTGTTGTCGTCGTTGAATTTGATGAGCTCTTCCAGCGATCTATATTTCGATCCACGGGCGGAGAGGTATTTATTGAGGTCGGCCTTGAATTCGTAAAGCAAAACGTTAAGGCGGTCATCCGATATTTTGCCGTAATCGGGCGCGAACGTGACATCAACCAGCGTTGCGCCGGCAGCCCGTACCGCGTCAATAAACGGCTGAAAATACGCCTTGGTTTCCGGCCGCGTCGTATATTGCATCACGAGACCTAGCCGTGCGCCTTTGAGGCC
>JBJMGN010000145.1:0-2521 GCA_045807885.1 Pyrinomonadaceae bacterium
ATTTGACTCGCGAAACGCCAACGCTTTGTCATAGATATTTTGCTGAATTTCGTCAAGTAAAGCCTTTAGGTGATCTACCAGTCCATCGATCGGGCGAGATTCTTTCGATAGCGTGTCCCGGCGAGCAACCTCGACCGTGCCGTTTTCGAGATCGCGCATACCAATACCTAATCGAATTGGCACGCCGCGAAGCTCATATTCAGCGAACTTCCACCCCGAACGCTGATTGTCGCTGTCGTCATATTTTACCGATATTCCGGCGGCCTTAAGTTCATTGATGATCGGATCGACCTTTTCCGAGATCTTTGTTAGATCTTCCGGCGACTTGTAAATCGGGATGATCACAACCTGAATCGGAGCAAGCTTCGGCGGTAGAACCAGGCCGTTATCGTCGGAGTGCGCCATGATCAAGGCACCCATCAGGCGCGTCGAGACCCCCCAGCTTGTGGCCCAGGCAAATTCAAGCTGGTTTTCCTTATTAACAAATTTTACATCAAACGACTTCGCGAAATTCTGACCGAGAAAATGCGACGTTCCGGCCTGCAGCGCTTTGCCGTCCTGCATTAGAGCTTCGATGCAGTAGGTCTCGACGGCACCCGCAAAACGTTCGCCCGGTGTTTTCAAGCCCTGAATCACCGGTAAACCTATCCACTTTTCCACGAACTCCGTATAAACTCCGAGCATCCGTTCAGTTTCGTCAACTGCTTCCTGCTCTGTCGCATGAGCCGTATGACCTTCCTGCCAAAGAAATTCCGTCGTACGAAGGAACAGTCTCGTCCGCATCTCCCAACGCACGATATTGCACCACTGATTGATCAGAAGCGGAAGATCGCGCCACGATTGGATCCAGGTTCTGTAGGTATTCCAGATAACGGTTTCAGAGGTTGGGCGAACGATCAGCTCTTCCTCGAGCTTTGCATTCGGATCGACCATCAGGCCGCCTTCGCCATCCGTCTTTAAACGATAATGCGTGACCACGGCACATTCCTTTGCGAAGCCCTCCGCATGTTCCTCTTCCTTTTCCAGAAAGGATTTCGGCACAAACAGCGGGAAGTAAGCGTTCTGATGACCGGTCGCTTTGAACATATCATCCAAAGCGCGCTGCATCTTTTCCCAGATCGCAAATCCGTAAGGCTTGATCACCATACAACCGCGGACCGCAGAATTCTCTGCGAGATCGGCACGTTTTACGATCTCGTTGTACCATTCGGAATAATTTTCCGACCGTTTTGGAAGTTGCTTGCCCATAATTACCTGATTATAACGTCCACATCAGCTGCAGATATAAAATACCGATGATAGTGGAATTACCGGCCTTAGACAATGAAGGCGCCTTTCGGGGCTCCGATTCGCACATCTTGCTGTCTGTGTTCTCCGCGGCCTATATGCTAGAATCTCGCCTTTATGAGTGAGTTCCAGTTGGACTTCCAGGACACCGCAACGGCCTTTGCGGACAAATCAAATTCCGACCTAAAAGAAAAATACAGGCTCTTCCGAATGCTGAATTCGCCGTTCCTTAACGCGATCGGTACGCGGACCGCGAAATTTGCGCTTTCACTCGGTTTGCCCGTCGAAGGCTTGATCAAATCCACGATCTTTGAGCAATTCTGCGGCGGCGAGACGATCGAAGAATGTGAGCCGGCCGTACAGACTCTTGCAGCGGCTAGGATCGGAACCATCCTCGATTACTCCGTCGAAGGCAAAGCCACCGAACAGGATTTCGACAATACCAAGAACGAGATAATTCGCACCATCGACCGTGCAAAAAAGGACCCGAACATTCCCTTTGCGGTTTTCAAAGTGACGGGTGTTGCCCCGCTGGGGACCCTCGAACGCATGAGCGGTAAGCGGCGCTTGGATGGAAAGGGTCAGGCGAAATGTGAACGTATCCATTCGCGCGTGCAGGAGATCTGCGAGTATGCCTACCGGAAGGGCCAGCCCGTTTTCATTGACGCTGAAGAATCCTGGATCCAGGATGCGATCGATCGTCTCGCGACCGAGATGATGGAGAAATACAACACGCAGCAGCCCATCGTTTACAACACGATCCAACTGTACCGAACCGATCGGCTTCAGTTTCTGCGCGATTCGCGACGCGCGGCGAATAAAGGCGGGTACATCCTGGGGGCAAAGCTGGTCCGCGGCGCTTATATGGAAAAAGAGCGCGCAAGGGCTGCAGCCAATGGCCACGAATCACCGATTCACGATGATAAGAGATCTACCGATGATGACTACGAAACTGCGATCGATTATTGTCTCAAACATCTCGATGAGATAGCTTTCGTCGCGGGCACTCACAATGAAACGAGCGTGCAGCATCTTGTGTCCCGCATGCATTTTTTGGGTATTGCCAACGAACATCCTTATATAAATTTTTCGCAGCTTTACGGCATGGGCGACAATCTTTCTTATGTGCTCGCAAAAAACGGGTACAACGTCTCAAAGTACGTGCCTTACGGACCCGTTGCTGACGCGATCCCCTATCTAATTCGTCGTGCGCAAGAGAATACGTCTGTGACCG
>JBJMGN010000146.1:0-5005 GCA_045807885.1 Pyrinomonadaceae bacterium
TCGCGCATCGGCGAAGGTTTGCGCGCCATCTGCGCTGAAGACAGAGCGCAGAACATGAGAACCATCAAAAAGACCGCGGGGAAATTGCGGAGGCTGACTTTCATAAATTAAGCGGGCACACTCCCTGCCGGTCGTGTTTCAGGCTTTGACCGATACGTTTCTTGTCGCATCTTATCCAGTTCTGTGAGGGAACGCACCGTTATGTTCATGTCGCGATAAATGCCTTCAGCAATTCGATAGATCCAACCGTGAACAAATAGCGTTTGTCCGCGTTCCCATGCGTCCTGAATGATCGTGGTCTCGCCGACGCTTATGATCTGTTCGATGATGTTCAGCTCGCACAATTTGTCCAGACGCGTATCGTATTTCGTAAGCTTTTCAAGTTCCGCCTCGTATTTGTGCATCGTGTCCTGGATCGGCCTGAGCCAATTGTCAACAAGGCCATACCGCGCATCGTCAAATGCGGCCTTTACACCGCCGCAGCCGTAATGGCCGCAAACGATGACATGCTCGACCTTCAATACCTCAACGGCAAATTGTATGACTGCGAGGCAGTTCATATCGCCGTGGTGAACGAGGTTCGCGACGTTGCGATGGACGAACATTTCACCGGGCAGCATTCCTACGCTCGAAGTGGGCGAGATGCGGCTGTCCGAGCAGCCGATCCAAAGAAACTCCGGCGTTTGCGATTCCGATAGCCGCTCGAAAAACTCCGGATCGTCGGCTTTTATCTCCTCCGCCCACTGATGATTGCTTTCAAGAAGTTTTTGTATCCTCTTCACCTGCTCATTTTAGCGTAACCGGACATAAATCGGCTATCGGAGAGTTTTCTCGATAGCATCGCACGCCGCTTCGGCACCCCGCTCGGTTTCGATGATCGCCCGTTTTTCGGCTGCGTTTTTTGCATACTTTGAATCTGAAAGGATCCCGTCCAGCATGTTTGCGGCTCGGTCGGCGTTGTAACTATCTCGGTTTATTACCTCTCCGACCCCGATCCGGCGGCATCGCATTGCATTATCCAGTTGGTCATGACCATAGGGCATTATCAGGTGCGGAACGCCGGCGCGAAGCACTTGGCCGGTCGTGCCAACTCCGCCCTGATGAACGACGCAAGCTGCATGCGGCAAGACGCGTGAAAACGGCGCATAGTCGAATCCCACGATCTTGTCCGTTAACCCTTTAGGCGGTGCATTGTCACGTCCGTAAAGAAGAATGGCTCGACGGCCGAGCTTGGCAGCTGCTTTTGCACTTTCGTCGAAAAAATCTCGGGCGTCCATCACGGCAGCCGAACCGAGTGTAAAAACTATCGGATCGTCACCCTTATCCAGAAATTCCTGCAAGTCATCGGGCATTTTGCCTTCATCTTCCTGGCCGTCATAGAAGCAAAACCCGGTTTGGATCGTATGCGGCGGCCAATCCGGCTGCGGCGCTGCGAAGGCTCGCGAGAACATTGCCAAGTGGCACTGTTCGGAAAATTTCCCGAAGAAAACCGGATCGTGATCAGGATCAAGCCCAAGCCGTCGTCGAAAATCTTTATAAGGCTCGAACCAACCTTTGATGGTGAGACGTGCAATTTCGAAAAACGCGCGGTGGAATACCGCCGGCATCGGGCGCAGATATTCCATGATCCCTGCGCCGGGGTAGATGCCCGGGTCGTGAAA
The DNA here is from genome assembly GCA_045807885.1 of Pyrinomonadaceae bacterium. Taxonomy (GTDB): domain Bacteria; phylum Acidobacteriota; class Blastocatellia; order Pyrinomonadales; family Pyrinomonadaceae; genus OLB17. Next base: position 1,662 of record JBJMGN010000146.1, read on the forward strand.
TGAAAAAAGAGTGAGCGGCGAAAGAGTTGTGGTTACCCAATTGATTCCCGTAAGTTCGTGCAGCGATTTGGCAACATATAAAAGTTCGCCGGTGACCATTGCATCGGCGCCTTCGCATGCGAACTTTAAGTCCTCGTACATATCGTCGAGGTAAGGAAGCACCATTTCGCGAATGACGGTAGCAGAGCCCTCGCGGCTGTCCATCGCCTTTTTTATAAATTCGCGATCTTCCGGGTCAACAGTCGGCCGCAGCGGGGCAAACTCGAAACCAAGCAGCGCGATCTTTTCGGCATATCCTTCCCAGCTGTTGATAATGACGTTATGCCCGCGGGTCTTTAGCTCGAGCCCAAGTGCGATCATTGGGTGCAGGTCGCCCAGGCTACCCATTGTCGAAAGTACGATCTTCGCCATTATTCAGGTTCGACGGAGGATTCCTTCGCCGCCGATCGCGTTTGAGCTACTTCATCGTTTCGCGCTTTGGCCTGAAAGCGTATGGAAAGGAAAAACGCGCAGATCGCGAGAACGACGCCTGCGAAAGCGAAATCGGAATTGCCAGACCACCAAAAGTAGGCTGCAGTCGCAATGAGAACAACGGACACGATTTGGAGTATACGAATTGGCATCAGCCCGCTTTTTCGGCGACGGAGGCGAAGCTTTCGCCTTTTAGGAATGCACGGGCGGCGATAAAGAGGCGTTTGATCGCGCGGGCGATCTTGCTGAAAAACCAAAAGAAGAAGATCACGAATACGACAAGGACAACGGCGATGACGACAGGAGCAAATACGGCCAGAAGCGTGCCGCCGATGGCGAGTACGTCTTCGAAAAGAGAGAGTAACCAATTCGAAACCGGTTCGGGAGAAAGGTTTGCGCCGATACGTGCGGCGGCTTTTGTGCCATGGGAAGAAAACGCAAGCGTTCCTCCGACGAGTGCTGCCGGAATCGAGATGCTCGGATCCATATTTGAAACCGCAGCATACGCGACGACCGCTCCTGCGGGAACGCGAATGAACGTGTGTACGACGTCCCACACACTGTCGACATACGGGATCTTGTCCGCGAAAAACTCGACAATATACAAGCCGCCGGCGACGCCGATGATCGCCCAGTTGTCGAGCACATCAAGCCCGCCGGGCAATTTCACGCTGCCGAATTTTTGCAACAGGCCAAGTACAGAAACGGTGGCGTACAGATTTATGCCGGAGGTCCATGCCGAGCCGAGCGCGAGCGACAATGTCGAAAACCATTCCATGTGAACATCCAGATTCTAGCACAGAGCAAATGACGGAAATCCGGCATTTCGGCGACTGTATTATGCCTGACTGAGAATGGGACATTTCCGGCCCATGTTTTGGATGGAGGTTGATTCGGGAGCATTATGCCGTCCTTCGTCGAAAACGCAATTCGCCTTGAAAACGAGTCGCACGTGCCCGACGAGATACTAGATCTCGTTGATTCGGCTTCGTTCGTTCTGCTCGGCGAGGCATCGCACGGAACGCATGAATTCTATAAGTGCCGCGCTGAGATCACGAAAAGACTTATCGGCGAAAAGCAATTCTCCGGGGTCGCGGTCGAGGCAGATTTCCCCGACGCTTATAGAGTTAATCGATACGTTCAAGGTTCCGGGAAGGATCAAACAGCTGCGGAAGCACTTGGAGATTTTCAGCGCTTTCCCCGATGGATGTGGCGCAACAAAGTCGTTCTCAAATTTGTCGAGTGGCTTCGCGAATTTAGTGCCGGAAAAGAGCAGCAGCTAAAAGCCGGATTCTACGGCATCGACCTTTACAGCCTTCATTCGTCGATGGCAGCCGTGCTCGAATATCTCGACAGGACCGATCCGCAAGCCGCGACTCGCGCACGTTATCGCTACTCGTGTTTCGAGCATTATGGCGACGATCCGCAGCATTATGGATATGCAGCGAGTTTCGACCTATCACGCTCCTGCGAAGACGAAGTCGTTCGGCAGCTCGTCGATCTAAGATCACGGGCATCCGACTACATCAACCGCGACGGATTCGTCGCACGCGATGAGTACTTTTTTGCCGAACGCAATGCAGAGCTTGTTCGCAATGCAGAGGAGTATTATCGCGAAATGTTTCATGGCCGAGTATCCAGCTGGAACCTTCGTGATCGCCATATGGCTGAGACGTTGAGCGCATTGGCGAAACACCTACAAGCTCAGGACAAAGCGCGAAAGATCGTAGTCTGGGCACACAACTCACACTTGGGAGACGCGAGTGCAACCGAAATGGGCCAAAGCGGTGAGTGGAGTGTCGGGCAGCTCATGCGGCAGAAATACGGCGACGAGGTCGTGAGCATCGGTTTTACAACCTATTCGGGAACGGTTACAGCCGCTACAAACTGGGGCGAGCCGCCAGATCGAATGCACGTTCGTGATGCAATTGGGGGCTCAGTGGAGGATACATTTCATAAAACCGGAATATCGAAGTTTTTTCTCAATCTCCGTAACGGCGTGGAAGGGGAGCTCGCGAAGCCGCGTCTCGAGCGCGCGATTGGCGTCATCTATCGGCCCGAAACTGAGCGTGAAAGTCACTATTTCCTCGCCGACCTGCCACGCCAATTCGATGGCGTGATCCATTTCGACGCAACACGTGCAGTCGAGCCGCTTGACGCAGGGGATTCAGAGACCAACGAAGACCTACCAGAGACATTTCCTGAAGGCGTTTAAAATCAGTCTTTTTCATCGAACGATTCGTCCGAATCGCCGTCCTTCTTTATGCCAAATTTTTCAAGACGATATTGAAGCGTTCGAAACGTCAGACCAAGAAGCTTTGCTGATTTTGTGATGTTGTTGTCCGTGCGATCCATTGCCTGCATTATCAGGCTGCGTTCGACGTCTTCGAAATTGACGCCTTCCGCCGGCAGTTTGAACTCCGCATCACCGTCGACAATTGCAAGGCTCGTCCCTTGCGTCATTTCGGGCGGCAAATCGTCGGTCGTGATCGTATCGTTCTCGCAAAGAAGTATGGCGCGTTCAATGGCCGACTCAAGCTGTCGAACATTTCCGGGGTAGTGATAGTCATTCAACAATCTTCTCGCCGCCGTATCGATATTAATCGTTCGCTCGGTTCCGCGCGTGTGCTTTTTGACGAAGTAATCGATCAAAACCGGAATGTCCGAACGACGTTCGCGGAGCGGCGGTATCTCGATCGAGAGTACGTTCAGACGATAATAAAGGTCCTCGCGAAATCGCTTTTCCTCGGTCATCTTTAAAAGATCGCGATTCGTCGCTGCCAGCACACGTACGTCTACAGGAATTTCCTTCACGCCACCGACGCGACGAATTTCCCGTTCCTGTAACGCACGGAGAAGTTTGGCTTGAAGCG
>JBJMGN010000147.1:0-8373 GCA_045807885.1 Pyrinomonadaceae bacterium
CGCATATCAATTCGCCTACGACCGGCGGCGAAGCGCATATCCCGTTCGGGGGCATCAAGAACACTGGTCTCGGAGCCAGAGAGCAGGGGTCAACGGCGCTCGATTTTTTTACTGAGCTAAAAGTAGTTTATGTTGACTACACAGGGCGGAAACGCGAAGGAAATTTGTATTAATGCGAGCGGCCCGAAAATTAATTGAAAATCTAAAATCAATTCGAAGCGAGCAACCTTATGAGATCAAAGTTAATATTTGCCGTTATTTTTGCAGCACTTGCCATTATGGGATGCCAACCGCCAAATCAGGTATCAAATCAAAACGCTAATTCCAATGCGACTGGAGCAGCAAACGCGAAATGGGACACGTATGTCGACCAATTTTTGAATGACTATTTTGCCGCTAATCCGCCATTTGCGGTTTATCAAGGTAAGCACGAATATGACGGAAAGTTCCCTGATTGGACCAATGAGGGAATTGCAAAGGAGATCGCTCGTTTGAAGGCGGAGCGGGAAAAAGCGTCCGCATTCAAAGACAATGACCTTGATGATCGGCAGCGTTTCGAGCGAGATTACCTTATTGCTCAGATCGACAGCGACTTATTCTGGGCGGAAACAGCCGATCTGCCGCACACAAACCCGAACAATTATTCGGGAGCTCTTGACCCCGATGTATACGTTTCACGAGAATACGCACCACTTGAAACACGCATCAAGTCATATACGACTTATGCGAAAAATGTTCCGATCGCGCTAAACCAGATCAAGGGCACTTTGAAAACGCCGCTCGCCAAAGATCTCGTAAAGATCGCTCGGCAGACAATTGGAGGGCTGCCGGGATTTTATTCAACAGATGTTGTGACGGTCTTCGGGGCAGTGAAAGACGAGGCTCTTCAAAAAGATTTCAAAGAGGCGAATGATGGTGCGATAAAGGCCGTTAAAGACTTTGACGCCTGGCTCGGAGAACAGGAAAAGGCGGGCACGAATAATTTTGCCTTGGGACCTGACAAATTTAAGCTGATGCTCAAACAGACCGAGGGCGTTGACATCGACCTTGCTCAGCTCGAAGAGATCGGAAGAAAGGACCTTCAGCGAAACCTTGATGCAATGAAGGTGGAATGCGAAAAGTACGATCCGGGAAAAACGTTGATCGAGTGCAGCAATAAAGCGACGGCGAGCAAGGCCGAGGCTAAAAATGTCGTGGAAGCTGCTTCGGCACAACTCGCCGACTTAAGAAAGTTTATTCAGGAAAAAGACATCGTCACGATATCTGGCACTGAGGAACTCAAAGTTGCACAGGCGCCGCCATATAAAGCATGGAATTTTGCTTATATAAATATCCCGGGCCCGTACGAAACCAATTTGCCTTCTGTGTATTATGTTTCCCCACCCGACCCAAAATGGGACAAGAAAAAGCAAGAGGATTATGTGCCCGGGAAAGGCAGTCTTTTGTTTACTTCGGTTCACGAGGGATATCCGGGTCACTTCGTTCAGTTCCTTCATGCGAATCGAGCGAAATCTAAGTTTGGACAGGTATTCGTAGGCTACGCGTTTGCGGAAGGGTGGGCGCATTATACCGAGGAAATGATGTATGACGCAGGCTTGGGTCAGGGTGATTCCGAGCTGCATATTGGCCAGCTACAAGAAGCACTTTTACGAGACGTCCGGTTTCTTTCAGCGATCGGCCTGCATACCAAAGGGATGACGGTCGAAGAATCGAAGAAGATGTTCATCGAGCAAGGCCTTCGTTCGGAAGGCGAGGCTGAGCAGCAATCTGCTCGAGGCACTTTCGACCCGGCGTATCTCAATTACACGATGGGTAAATTAATGATCGCAAAACTTCGCGAAGACTGGACTGCTTCACGTGGCGGCCGCTCGGCGTGGAAACAGTTTCACGACGCGTTCCTAACCTATGGCGGTCCGCAAATTCCCATGGTACGAAAAGCGATGATGGGCAAAGACGATAAAGGCCAGCTATTTTGAAATTGTTTGCAAGCCCTTTTGGATAATGTTGAATATGTGAACTATTTAACTGACAGTTTTTCGTAGAGTATCCATTTACTCGGATCAATTTCGACTTTCGCCGGCTTAAATGGAAGCTTGATCTGGAAGGGGGTTTTTGGCCCCAACGCAGGGATGGTTCCGCCTGCGAATTTGCCTCCCTCCAGCGTGAACACAATAGGGATCGGCATGAAGAAATCGTTTGGAACGTTAGACTGTATAACACTCCCCTCGACGACAAAACCGCCGTCGGTACTGTTTTGGGTCTTGTACTCGATTTCATACGAAGGCATGCTGGTTTCGTAAACCCACTGGAGGAAGAACCAGTTCAGGTCTTTTAATCGATACTTGAGTCCGATTGGCGAGCGTGCGAAATGCGCGCTCGCGACTTCTCGAAAATCATCCGTAGAGGCAGATTGGTTTCTGTATTTTTCGACAAAATCTTTCATCATGTCGTAAAACGCCTTATCGTTACCGTTCGAGGGATCGCTCAACAAGAAATGAAGCATCCGAAGAACAAGGGCTCCCTTGTTATAAATCAAAGTCTGATAAGCACCAAGTGTCTTCGTAGTGTTCAGCCGGTGACCGAGAATGATCGGTCCGACATCGTTCAGCTTTCCGCTGCCCACTCCCGTCATGGTTCGCGGCGGAGCCTTTAGCGAATTGCGCATCTCGTCCAAAAGAGATTGAGCCGAGTTTGTGCTGTCGCGTTTAGATGTGTAAAGCACACCGGAATATTCGGCAAACCCTTCGCTTAGCCATTGGTCTCTATATGACCGCCAGGCGACAATGTTGCCCCACCATTGATGCGCCGTTTCATGAGAAATAAATGAGAACGTGTACTTACTCGTTCGGTCAGCCGGCGGGATCATTAACATAGATGGAAAGCCCTGCCCAAAACCGTACGGATGGAACGTTGCGGCATAGGCATCGTACGGGTAATCGCCAAAGAGAGCGTTGAAGTACCGAACGTTGTTGTTCAGTTCTGCAAGGATAAAACTCTCCTTAATTGGCAGCGCAGCACCCGCTACCGAGTTGAATTCGAGAGGAATTGACTTATTCGACGCCTCAAATTTTACATTTTCGGTGTGACGCTCCCATGGGCCAAGTGCAAAAGTCACCAGGGCTACGGGCTGTGTCATCTTGTAACTGGTTATCGTTACGTTCTTGTCTTCGGCCCATTCAGTCTCGGCTTCGCGCACTCCGACCGTAGCGACTTTTAACTTCTTCGAATGCATAAAACTGACGTTATAAGTCGCTCGGTCGAGATACCCATGTCTTGGATACCATGAAGTATTCGAACGCGGGTACCAGCAATTACTTACGAATTGAGCTTGTTGAAGAAAATCACCTTCGAGATCGAATTCAATAGACGCGCTTTCCCCTTGGGGCAAGGCTTTTGGAAGGAAAATGGTAAATCCACCTTCCCATTCTTCCTGAACAAAAGTTACCTCCGTGTTTCCGTACCGGACGGCCTTTACACGCATCTGTTTCTTAAGGCGACTCTCTTCATATGTGCCGAGAGATTCGCCTATGGAGAACGGAATGGCTCGCACGTTTTTGTCCCACGGCTTCATTTGGACTTTTATCCTTAGTCCCAGCTTCGCGGAGGGAGACCTAAGGTCGAGTTGCATATCGTAGTGCTCAATATCAACGAGATCGTGGTAATCCGAATATGAAACTTTTCGGGTGTTGAAGTCCTGCTCGGAATAGAATGCCAACTTAACTTCGTTGTCTGATGTGAAACTATCGTAGGAGTAGATCAGCCCTTTTTCTCCACCATTGATGCCAAAATAATTCGTGGGTATCCGGTTTTGGTGATCCAGAACGAAACTAAAACGCCCAGATTTGCCACCATCAAAGGTCGCGAAAAAGAATCCGGGAGTCTCATTGTTCAAGAGCGAGATCGCAACGCGGGATGCAATATTGGCGCCCGATTCCTTTAAAGTTCGTGGAAACGCCTCGGCGGCGATCTTTGTTGCTTGTGGATTGGCCGCCGATGCATCGGGTGCCGCTTTTCCCAACAAAGTGGCAGTGTCATCCGTAAACCTGAAGAATGCGTTCGTAAAGTCCGAAGAAATGTTCTCAGCCTTTGTGAGACGCTTGAGATTGGCCTTTTCAAAATCTCCGGGCGGCGGTTCGGCCTTGAGGGTTCCAGTTCCGACGAAGACCGCGCCCGTGGTTTTACCTTCGATCGGCGCCGTGAGATAAAAAGTCCCGGTGAAGTTCATGCTTACGCGGTCGCGGTTTATCGTTAGGTTCGAAACGTCAATCTTGCCGCCATTAAGCTCGAACGCTTTGATGCGCGCGTAGATTTCCTGTTCCACGGCCTGTGGTTGCGAGGAAACAATAAGACCCAGGAAAGCGATGACGCAAACAATTCCTACAATGCGATCGACGATCATCCAAAAACTAAGCATATTTAATTCTGTTCTACCGGTGATGTGCGAGTTGGTATTGCCAGTATAAACGACGTTCCGAAGGTGTGCCAAATGCCTTCGCCAAGCGCGGGTTTTCTGATATTATCCGCAGTACAAATCGTATGAATCCAAGCGAAAAGAGATCAACTGTTTCCCAAGCCGTCGAAAAACACAAGGAATTCTTATTTCCTGCAGTCGCAACGTATTACCAGGAACCGATCGCCATTGTAAAAGGCAAGGGTGAGAAGGTCTGGGACGACCAAGGTAACGAGTATCTCGATTGCTTTGGCGGCGTACTGACGGTAAGCGTTGGCCATGCCGAGCCTCGGGTCAACAAGGCGTGGATCGATCAGGTGAACACCATCGCGCATACGTCGACGCTCTACGCGAACGGACCGCAAGGTGAGCTTGCGGAAAAGCTTGCTGAGATCACGCCCGGCAATTTGAAAAAGTCTTTTTTCACGAACAGCGGCACCGAGGCGGACGATACCGCGATCCTGGCGGCGAAGCTCGCGACGGGAAATCATGAGGTTGTTGTTTTGCGTCACAGCTATGCCGGCCGTTCGGCAACTGCGCTTTCTTCGATTGGCCATGCGAATTGGAAACCGATCGCATCCCAGGTGCCGGGATTCGTTCACGCGCATGCTCCCTATTGCTATCGATGTCCGTTCAATGCCACGCCGGACAATTGCGGTTTGGCGTGCGCGAATGACGTCGAAGAATTGATCCGCACCACGACGACGGGCGAGATCGCGGCGTTCATGTCCGAGACGATCCTCGGCGTCGGCGGCTTCATCGTTCCGCCGAAAGATTATTTCAAACGCGTTCACGAGATCACAAAAAATCACGGTGGGCTGTTCATCTCTGATGAAGTTCAAACTGCGTGGGGACGCACCGGCGACAAATGGTTCGGCATCGAGCACTACGGAGTCGAGCCCGACATCATCACCTCGGCGAAGGGAATGGGCAACGGCGTACCGATCGGCTGGACGATTGCCACCCCAGAGGTTGCTGATGCCTTTCCCGGCCTGACGTTCTCAACCTTCGGCGGAAATCCGGTATCGATGGCGGTGGGCCTCGCTGTAATCAAAGTGATCGAAGAAGACGACCTGCGAATGAATTGCCAGGTCGTAGGCGATTATTTCCACGACCGCCTTCTAGAACTTCAGGAGAAATATACCGTTATCGGCGACGTTCGCGGAATGGGAATAATGCAAGGGATAGAGCTCGTAAAAGACCGCATGACAAAAGAGCCGAACCCCGAAGCGGTTTTGCGCGTATTTGAAGAGACAAAAAGGCAGGGAGTGCTGATCGGCAAAGGCGGCCTGTACGGAAACGTGATCCGCACAGGAATGATGCTCAATTCGTCCAAGGATACCGTCGATCAATTGATCAAGGCGCTCGATGCCGGTTTAGCTCTCTGTTAAATGGACTGACGATTTCGCATTGGGGGCAGCGTTGTGAGCAAGGAAGTGATGAGGAAATCGAGAAAGGCAGGGAAACCTGTAATTAAATACTTTATAGTTGCGGCATGGATCGGCGTTTTCGGACTTTTGATCAGGGCACAGGATAACGGTGCCATTCTCGTGCCTGGCGATCCGCCGCTGACCCAAGCGATGGTCGACAAATCAGCCGCACTTATCCAATGGGCGCTCGAGATCTCGATCTCACCGGAAAACAAATCGAAGCTGCAAAGCGTTCTCATTGGGGCGTGGCAGGCCCGCAACGGCGCCGAAATGAAAAGCACGCTTGATATAGTTGAGGTCCACGACAAATTGATGAAGATGCAGCCCGTCGACCGGAACGCGAGGCGGCCCTCGATGCAGGCGGCGATTCTCGAAAATCTACGAAAGGATAATGACGATGAAATGTCTCGCATTATTCTTTCTGCTTACGAAGAGGCCCGCGCAGGGAATGACGCCGCACGGCCCTCATCGGGCAAAACTGGTCAAACCGCGAAGAGCGGCCTGCGCGTCGGTAAAGACGGGTTTACGGGCGTTTACCGTATGCTCCGACCGCGTGCGATCAGCATTAACAGCAGCGGCTCCGAGCCCGGATATTGGATCGAATACATCACTTTTTTGCCGGACGGGCACGTCTACTGGACACTGCCGCCTGAGGGTTTGCTTTATTTCGATCCGGCCGTCGCAGAGCGCGCACACCCCAATGATTGGGGAACGTACGAGATCAAAAATGGCGAGATCCATATTCTCCGCGGGCCCGAACGCCGACCATATGTGATAACCCGCACCGGAGATCGCCTTAACAATCCGCCCTCACTGGGCAAAGGAAGTTTCAGGCCCGTCCCAGCCGCGGACGGCTTGCGGCTAGACGGAACCTATCGACGCGGGGCGACCGAGCCAAATATAACGTTCACGCCGGACGGCAGATTTGAAGACGGCGGCATTTTTGGTTACCTTGGCACGGCCCAGCGGCCCGACGGAACCATATATCGCGACGACGGTCGCGGCGGCAGCGGGACTTACTTGATCGAACAAAATACCCTGGAACTGAGATATTCAGACGGGCGCATCAGACGTGTTGCGTTCATCGCTTTGCCGGAAAACCTCGCGAAGAAGCCCTTTCTGGATAGTTTTATCCTGCGTCGGGAAGAGCGCTTCGAGCGTCTTTGAATGTGACCGTACGTTAGCTGACCCCATTCGTTTTCTCGGAAGCGAGGACGATCATCTATGAGAATTCTTACTTTTTTCGCTGCAGTTCTATTCATCTGTTCATCGATCGGGCTCGGACAGGTGCCGGACAAAGTAAAAGTCATGGCGGGCGCGGAACGCGCTTTTGAAAAGGCCGCAAAAGCAAATTCGATGCCGTCGCCCGGCTGCGCCGCGGGTGTATCTCTTAACGGCGAGTCTATATTTGAAAAAGCATTCGGTCTTGCCGAAATGGAGCATAATGTTCCGAACACGGCGCAGACCATTTTCGAATCGGGCTCGGTGGCGAAGCAGTTCACGGCAACGGCTCTTGTTTTGCTCCAGCAAGAAGGAAAACTGAGTATCGACGATCCGGTACGAAAATATATCCCCGAGCTACCCGATTACGGTAAGCCACTGACAATTCGGCATATGCTTAACCATACCGCCGGGCTGCGCGACTGGGGATCGGTAATGGAGCTGACCGGCGCGGGACGCGGCGACCGGGTGATAACGCAGGACATCGCACTTGATGTGATCTCGAGGCAGAAAGCGTTGGACTTCGAGCCCGGTGCTGAATATTCGTACTCGAACACCGGCTATAATCTCGCGGCGATCATCGTCGAGCGTGTTTCAAAACAGAAATTCGCGGACTTTATTAAGGAACGTATTTTTAAGCCCCTTGGCATGAACAGCTCGTCGATTCGCGATGACTATAGGCGGCTGGTTCCCGGACGTGCTCAAGGCTATTCAAAATCGGGCCCGAATGCTTCGTGGATGTTGAATATGCCGATCATGAACGTTTACGGCAACGGTGGGATTCTCACTACGGTCGGCGACTGGCTGAAATGGAACGCAATGCTTGATTCACGTTCGATGGGAGCTCCCTTGGTCGAAGCTCTCGAAACGCAAGGTGTGCTCAACGACGGACGAAAGATCACATATGCATTGGGGCTTGTCGTCGATTCGTATAAGGGCATTCGACAGATTGGCCATGGCGGAGCGACTGCCGGATACGTGACCGCACTTGGCCGCTACCCCGACCACAAGTTGTCTGTTGCTGTGCTGTGTAACGGAAGCGCAATGGATCCCAACGAACTTTTGGAAAGTATTGTGGACGAGTCGTTGGGACCTTTTCCTTTGCCTCCGGCCCAGACGGCAACGTTTGTAAAGGTATCTGAAGAACAATTGAAGAAGTATGTCGGGACCTGGAGAAACGAAAAAACAAGGAATCCAAATCAGATCGTTCTGGATAAAGGCGAGCTCAAGATCAATGGCGGGTCGTTGAAACCGGTTTCTGACGCAGCGTTC
>JBJMGN010000148.1:0-5466 GCA_045807885.1 Pyrinomonadaceae bacterium
TCAAGACATCGGCTGCTGTCGAAATGCTTCACACATACTCGCTCATACACGACGACTTGCCGGCGATGGACAACGACGACATGCGCCGGGGACGCGAAACTTGTCATATTCGATTTGGCGATGCAACGGCGATCCTGGCGGGCGACGCTTTACAAGCACTGGCGTTCGAAACGATCGCAACGGACAAAGCGCTTTCCATCCAAACGAGATTGCAGCTTATTTCAGAGCTCGCGGAGGCCGCCGGGAAAATGGTCATCGGCCAGCAGCTGGACCTTGCAGCCGAGGGCAGGGAGGTTTCACCGGGCGAGGTCAGTGAGATCCATGCCAACAAGACCGGCGCTCTGATAACCTATGCGGTCCGAGCCGGGGCGACTATTGCCGGAGTCGGTGACGAACGTTCGACGGGGATCACTCATTTTGGAGCGCGTCTCGGACTCCTGTTCCAAATTTCCGACGACATTCTCGATGTAACCCAATCAACCGACGTTTTGGGCAAGACCGCGGCAAAAGACCTTTCTGCGGATAAGGCGACCTATCCGAGCGTCTATGGCCTCGACGGCTCACGCGAACTGCTCCAAAAGGTTTATCAAAATTCGCTCGACGCATTGCGTTCATGCGATGTGCCAACCGGTTTGTTGGCTCAAATAGCAGAGTTCGTGAGGAACCGACGGTCGTGATCGCCAACTTGACTTGTTTTCGTCGATTTTCTACGATTACTGTTCGCTCTTCGAACGAAAGAGCGGACTTTTTTTGACAATTTTGTTGGGTACGGATGCCGCAATAGATTTGTATTCAAAAGTATTCGGGCACGTACGTCAATTGGTAGACAGCCTCCCTTACAAGGAGGAAGTTAGGGGTTCGAGTCCCTTCGTGCCCACCAGATGTTGAAGGCAAAAGGATAAAGTAAAAAGGCAAATTCCTTTTTTACTTTTGCCCTTTTACTTTTAACTTTCATTTGCGGGGTCGTAGTTCAGTTGGTTAGAACGCCAGCCTGTCACGTTGGAGGTCGCGGGTTCGAGCCCCGTCGGCCCCGCCACTTACAAATATAAAAGCCGCATCGTGATGCGGCTTTTTCGTCATTACAGGACTCGAGGCGCGCCGGAAGCTACACTCAGCATAACCGCGTCGGTACTAACTTTACCCCGAACAAAAGCAACTCTTTTTCCGTCCCGCGAATAACCAAAGTCCAATAGTTCATCAGGTTCAGTAGACAGCAAAAGTTTTGGTTCACTTCGAATTGGATCGACGATGAACACTTTGCTCGCAAGGTTCCCGCCACGCAGCCTTTCCTGATACACAAGTTGCTTTCCGTCCGGGGTCCACTTGAATATCCTCATCGGGGAGATGTTGAGGTGTGTGACGGGACCCTCTTGTCCCATAGGCCGCAATGCGATATTCAGCCTGCCTGAATCGGGATCGGTATCCGCGTAAGCGACGAATTTGCCGTCCGGCGAAATTTTCCAATAGTATGCGACCGCTTTCGGAAGTCCTTCAATGCCCTCGACCGGACCGCCGTTCACATTGACCTTACCGAGAGGTGCCGAGCCCTCATTAAACCATCTGAATACAACCGTCTCACCGTCTGGTTCAAATCGTGCGTACTGTCCGATCCCGGGAATTTCGGCAAGAAGTACCTGGTTGCTGCCATCGATGTTCATTCGCCATATCTGATTGAAACCCGCGCGTCTCGATGTGAAAGTAATATAGTTGCCATCGCCGGAAACCCTGGGGTCGAGATCGTCGGATTCGGACGACGTCAACTGTAAGGCGTTTTTACCGTCGGCATCCGCGATCCAGATATGGATCCGATTATTTTCATAGGCGTCATAGACCAAACGCCCGTCCGGCGTCCAATCCACGTTTTCGTTCGCGACCGCCTCTTTTACAAGCGGTTTCGCACTATTCAGGGATTCAGCAGGACCTGTCCATACACGGTTCTCTTCCGAACGCTGAGCTGAAACGATATTCGTTCCTTCGCGGTCTACACTGACGCCGACATAAGAATTTATGTCATTTGTTACGCGCGACATCTTTCCGTCCGGAAGGGAAACAAAATATAGCTGCCGCCGGTTCGTAGCGCCATCATTTGCATTTACCAACAGCCCGTTTCCTTTTTGGAGAACCGCGATCTCGCCTAATCTATCCCGCTGGCGGATTAGCTGATTTGCGTTGGTCCCGTCCGTCTTTGCGGTCACCAGCGTCCACCATTCAACGTCATCGATGAGCTCACGCTGCTCATAATAAACACTTTGGCCGTCGTGCGAAAAACGGGGTTCACGCAATATCGTTTCACCTTTTACAGTTACAATCGCCTGTTCATCGCTGCCGTCCAATGCATTCGCCGAGAGCATGCTTGTTTCGTTCGTATTTACCGAGACGTTAGGATCCGTATCTCCGTAGCGTACAAACAGCACCCTGCGGCCGTCTGGCGAAAGATTTCCCAAATGATTAACCTTATCGACCAGCTTCCTCGGCTGTCCGCCTAACGATGGAACACGATACATCGTTCCGTGTGTCGCCGAGCGGGCGGCAGTGATGAAGTAAACGTACTCGCCGTCATTGCTGAACATCGGACAATCCCAATACTGGACGGGCTGTGGAGGAACGATATTGATAGCACTCGAATCGCTAACCCGCCGCAGCCAAAGTGCGCGATCGCCATTTTCTTCATAAGTCACGTATATTATCGAACGCCCATCCGGCGCTATCGCAGCGAAGGCTACATTGTTCGACTGGGAGAGTTTTCGGATGGTCATACCGTCGAAACGATATGGCGGCATAGCCGCCGGTCTTGAAAAGAAGAACCATCCTCCGATGGCGATCACCAAGACGACCACCGCCGCCACCGCCCGCCAGATTTTCGACGTCGACTTTGCCTCCCGATAAAATCTTCGGGCAAAGCTGTCCATCGATATTCCGCCGCTAGCGGCATTGCGGGCGTCGCGCAGGATCGACCGTATCTGCCGCATCGACTGGAACCGCTTTTGGGGCCGCTTTTCCAGACATCTGGCCACCATTTTGGCGAGTATCGGCGGTACATCCGGTTTCAGCTCATTGACCGGCACAGGCTGATCATAAATAACAGATTGGACGATCGCTCCCTGGCTGGACCCGCGGAAAGGACGTTTTCCAGTGAGTGCCTCGTACATCACTGTACCGAAACTGAAAATATCGCTGCGGGCGTCGACCTCGCTTCCTTCCGCTTGTTCGGGCGACATGTACGATGGTGTGCCGATGACCTGTCCGGGAGCAGTGATATCGATCTTTGACACCGATTTGGAGTTGGTCGGCCGTTCGATGTATGCGAGGCCGAAGTCTAGTATCTTTGGGGTCCCGTCAGCAGAGACCATGATGTTGCCGGGCTTTATGTCTCGGTGGACAACGCCGCGCTTATGCGCGTGTGCGAGCGCGTCCGCAAGCGGTTCGAACCAATCAAGGAATTTTGGAAGGTCTAAACCGTTCTCAGGAGTAAGCTGATCCAGCGTTTCGCCAGTGACGAATTCCATTGTTAGCAGTGGGACGTCATTATGTTCTTCGACCGAATAAAGAATGGCGACATTTGGATGATTGAGGATCGCTGCGGCGCGAGCTTCGTTTGCAAAGCGTTTAAGAAAACTCGGGTCGTTATCATATAGGGAGGAGAGTGTTTTAACAGCGACTTCGCGTCCGAGCTTTGTATCAACTGCGAGGAAGACCTCTCCCATTCCACCCGAGCCGATCTTAGAAACGATTCGATAATGCCCGATCATTTCGTTTGCCGACGGGCCGTTGCTGTTGAGAATATCCGATGCGAAATTGCCGACCACCGGGTCGGAGATGAAGCTTTTTGCTTCGTAACCAGCGGAAAGAAGGGACTCAACCTCGCGACGCAGCACAGCGTCACCGTCGCAGGCGACATCAAGAAACTCCTTTAATGCTTCGGGTTCGAGTTCGCTGGCGGCGTGATAGATCTCGCTGACCTTTTCCCACTCTCTCGGCGTCATGTTGCGTCTAATTCACAAACGAATAGAAATTTCGCGGCCTTTATCTATTCGGCCAAGCCGTAAACCGGCTCGCGTGCGGGGATTCACGTTCTTCTACGTCGAGCGATGCCAAACCAGTACATCACACATTTACACTTATTGCTCCCTTTTCGCGCTCAGCATCACCGAGTTAGAAATTCCCGCTCCACGGATCAATGCAATTCGCTTTGCGTCAATTGAATATGCGAGGTCAAAAACGGTCTCAGGCTCGACCGAAATGAGTAATCGCGGTGTGCGTTTGACGAGGTCGATTTGAAGCACTTTAGAGATCAAGCGCTCGCCTTGCTCGCGTTCTCGGTAAAAAAGCCCACTTCCGTCCGGAAGCCATTTGAATATGTTGATCGGCGAAATATCGAGCACCGTTTCGGTTTCGCCGGTTGCGGTATTTTTAACAGCTACCCTCGTGCGTGCCGCTGTGTCGTCCCGGAAAACATGTGCGAACTTTTTGCCGTCGGCCGACTTCGCCCAATAATAAGCGCCGACATTCGGGACCGACGGCGGCAATGGGATCTCTTCAATGCTTCCACCGATAATGGGAACGCGGCCGACGAGGTGACTGAGATCACGATGCCAGATGAATTCCACAGTTTGACCGTCAGGATCCATTTTGGGGAATTCCGTATTTCCCTGAACATCCGTCAGGGCGAGCTGATCGCTGCCGTCGCTGTTCATTCGCCAGATCTGATTTCTCCCGGTTCGATTAGACGTAAAAACTATGTACTGCCCATCTGCCGAAACCTGGGGCCCGAGGTCGTCACCGTCCGCGTTGGTCAGCCGCTGAACGTTCTTTCCATCGGCGTCCGAGATCCATATTCTTGACCTGTTGTTTTCGTATGCGTCGTAGACGATATGGCCATCAGGTGTCCAAACAACGACGCCGCGGACATTAGCTTCCTGCGAAACGGGTTTTATCGACGCTGGGTCACCAGCTCGGCCGACCCAGATCCGAGATTCATCGTATCGCTGCGCCGAAACAATGTTTCGACCTTCGCGATCAACGCTTACGCCGAAATAGAAATTTAGGTCGTTGGTGATTCGAGTCTTCGTCCCGCCGGGGAGGGCGGCATTATATAACTGCTGCAGATTCGAGATCGGATCGATCGAGGTCATTAGAACACCTGTGCCATCACGCAGAACCGCGAGTTCCCCGATCCGGGTGTTTTGTTTAAGTATCTCCGTTTCGACACCGCCTTCCGTCGAGATCGAATTCAAGCTCCAGGATTCTACTCCTTCAACTCGCCGATTTCTTACGTAATATACTTGACGCCCATCAGGCGAATATTGCGGATCTCGAAAATTCGACAGGGCGTTTTCAGCCGATAGAATGGTCTGCTCGTCACTCCCATCAGTAGCATTCGCCGAAAGAATCGAGGATGGGGTCCCATAACGAACAAACAAGATCCTTCGGCCATCCGGGGAGATGCCGCCGATGTCGTTCGCAGAG
>JBJMGN010000149.1:0-9184 GCA_045807885.1 Pyrinomonadaceae bacterium
GGATCGGCGGAGGCGAACGCCGACGCCAGCGGCCGCAATACTCCCGGAGCCTCAGACTTCATCGCTTTCCCAACATCGCTTGTCGGCTCGATCGACGCAAATTCGCCGACGATCTGCGCCAAGGTGCTGTACTGATGCCAATCCGTCAATTCGGGCGCTTCCTTTGGATCGCCTCGCCGCTGGCCTATGCGCGTTCGAGCAATATAAACCTCGGTTGCATGGCCTTTATCGATCTTGCCGAAAGCTCGAAACAGATCGTCGGCCCGCTGGTGGTATGCATTGGGAATTATGCGTCCCAACGATGTGGCGATCTCGATGAATTCGTTCTGCTCGGCGGGGATGTAATTTGGTTTCCACGTCTTTTTGTAAACGTCAAATAGCGCCTCGCCGCGCGTCAATAACGGATCGGCGGCCTTTGCATCCTTCAAAGCGCCGAGCGCGCGTATCGCCGAAACGCGAACACGCGAATCGCCGTCCGTCGTTGCGGCCTTTATCAAAATATCTAACGCTTCCTTGTCTTCCGCCGCGGCAAGAACACGAGCGGCATTCGCGCGGACGATCGCGTTTACATGGGTCGCAAGCAGATCGCGTGCATCTCGATTGGCATTCTTAGCTCGCAATCTCGCAAGCGTATTAAGCGCCGTCGCGACAATGTTCGGATCGGTGAACGCGAGAAACTTTCGTACAGTTTCTTCGGAGCCCGCGGGCCGCGAACGCAAAACTGCGGTGAGGCCGAGAAGAATGATATCGGAATTTGTCGCTGAAGTTTTCTTTAGTTCGGCGTCGAGCGTGCTCAGAAGCGCTGCGCCCAATTGCTTCGATTTTTCATCGTTTGCATTCGCTCCGGCGATCTTTCCCGCCGCTTCAGCGGCTCGGGCGGTCACGTCGTGCGGCGTCGAGGAATCCAAAAGCGTTTTTAGTATCGCGTCGGTGCCCTGGATCGATTCGATCTCGCCGATTGCAAACGCGGCCATTGCTCTTACGCTTACGTCTTTGTCGTTTGCCAGAAGTTCCGAAAGAGGGCCGATCGCCCGCGCGTCGCCGATCCGTCCTGCAGCCAAAACCGCTCGTTTTCTGATCAACGCGTTCGGCGACCTTATCAGCCTTTCCAAAACGGCATCATACCGCAGGGCATCTTCTGCTTTTAGGATCTGGATACCGACGTTGATTGGTACCTGGGCGCCAATGCAAACGAATGCAGTTAACCAGAGTGAGAGAATCAAAATGTAATGTTTTATCATGGTCGCAACGGAAGAGTTGTTTGATTTTAGCAGAACTCGATGGAACCTTACCTAATCAAACTTGACGACCTCTCGTCGCCTGAAATCGCCGAGCTGTTGGCCGAGCATCTGCGCGACATGCACGAGCTTTCGCCGCCGGAAAGTGTACATGCACTTGATCTGGATGAACTGCGCAAGCCGGACATTACGTTTTGGAGCGTGTGGTCGGGGAATGAACTAGTTGGTTGCGGTGCGTTGAAGGAACTAGATAAAAAGCACGGTGAGATCAAATCGATGCGGACCGCCAAGAAGTTTCGTGGAAAAGGCGCCGGTAAGTTTATGCTGCATCACATATTGGCTGAGGCGAGATCGCGTGGATTCAAACGATTGAGCCTCGAGACCGGTTCTATGGACGCCTTCGAACCTGCACGGCGGCTTTATGCGTCACGCGGCTTCACTGTTTGCGGGCCTTTCGGCGACTACTCCTTAGACCCACACAGCGTGTTCATGACACTCGAACTTTAGATTTTCTTTTAAGCGGCTTCGACACGCGAAGCCGGAAAGTTCGGCTTTATCAGCCTTCGGCTTCCGAGAACTTGCTCGTAGCCGTTTCCTCCGCTTCACGTATTTTTGCGAGATTCTGTGCCTCAATCTCGTTGAGCATTTCGTCCTTGAAATCCGGGTTCGGTTTGTACCAGGCCTGCGCCGCGAAATATTTCTGCAGCTCCGGATCTTTGAAGACCCGGCCGTGCCTTGCATAAACCTCGTTCCTTAGGACACGAAGGTCTTCGGCGAACATTGCACCCAGCGTGTCGTCAGTGATCAGATCGGTCGCAAGTTTTTCGCGAAGCTTCGTTTCATAAGCGGCAAGCAGCTCGACATTTTGCTGCTCAATCGGAGCTAACGTTATCGCTTTCTGGTTTTTCGCGACCTTGTACCAGTCACGCCAGGCGAAATAATCACGAATGCCCGGGGCGTCGAATTTCTTTCCGTGGCGGGCATAAAATTCCTCACGCAAAATGCGAAGCTCGAGCAGCGAAAGCCCCGTAAGCTTGTCTTCGGTCAGCAGGACGCTCTGAAAATTGTCCATGTCGCCGATCGAGATCGCGGTCTTTCGGTCCTTCTCTTTTTCAGCGATCAAGCGCTCGATGTTCTTTCGCTCGATCGACGTCAGCAGCGCCGCGTCGTAGGCCGGATTTCGCTTGTACCAGTAACGTTCATCAAAATAACGCTGGAGCCATTCCTCGCTAAATGTCTTACCGTGTATTGCCTCGATCTCGGCGGCAAGTATCGTCAACTCAGCACTCGTGTAATACCGCAGCTTTTCGTCCTTGATCAGCTTTGCCTTCCAGATGCGCATATCGCCGGGTTCGATAGATTCATGCTTTTCGGCTTCGGTAATGCGGATCAGGTCGAGGTTGGCACGTTCAATGGCCGTCAAAACACCGTTAGAAAATTTTGAATCAGCCTTGTACCACGCTTGTTTTTCCAGGTAATCCTGGATCGAACGCTCTTTGAAAACGCGGCCGTGCTTGCCAAAAACTACTCCTCGTAGAAGCGCGAAGTCATCGGCATTTTCGTCTTCCTTTAGTGGTGCGAGCTTCGCTTTTGTCAGCCTGGTTTTGGCAAAGTTTAGCTTGTCGAAATTATATTTATTAAACTCGCGCCAGCGGGCATTTCGCGCCGCGATATCGACGTCCTGTCCTGGTACGAACGTTGCAGCCAGCAGTAAAACGATCGACAAAATTGAGATCTTTGTGGGCATTTCTTTTCTCCTGCTAAGGAACGTCAATTATTTCAAAACTTGTTGTAATTTTAGCTGTGGGCCGAACAGTTGCGGCGACCGAACAGTATTTCTCATCCGAAAGCTTGATCGCGTCAGCCAATGCGTTTTCCGAAACGCTACGCCCTTGCACGATATGGTGAACGTGAAAGGCGGTAAATTTGCGCGGATGGTCGTCTACACGCGTTCCCGTTATAACGACGTTATAATCGGCAACATTTTGCCGTTTTTTTAGCAAAATGGAAATAACATCGGCAGCGGTGCAGGATGCCACAGCCAACAAAAGCAATTCGAGCGGCGAGGCCGCACGTTTATCGCTTTTAGAATCAATGACTTGAGCATGCCCGCTCGGGGGTACGCCGATAAACATTTCGTCGCCCGCCCACTTGATCGTCGCTTTATATTGATCGCCCGCCATTTTCATCTCCCGCTAAAATGCCAGCGATTTTAGCATATCATTACCACTTACGGGGCCGTCGCGAAACTCGACCAACTTTTGGTATGAAAAATGCTTCATAATTGCTAAGGCGGTTTTGCGCCGCGTTTCAGGAGACTTTAAGTATGCACCGGGTCAAGCAAGTAATATCTGTATTTTCTCTCGCAATTTTGGCAGCCTTTTCCATTTCTACCGCTGCGCAGCCTCAACGAATCAATACCAAAGAAGTCCGTGATACTATCCGCGACCTCAACATGAAGATCGTCGATTTTCAAAATCGGCTTTCGTACCAACTTGAGAGTAGCTCAGCTGACCAGCAGCCGGCGGACCAGGTAATGGCCGACCTTCGACAGCTGCAGAGCAGGGTACGCGCATTTGATCAGGATGTGGCAGGGCGCCGGGACAACCGGGACAGCGTGTACGACATTCTTGATACGGCGCAGCGTGTGAACGACTTTATGACGAGAACGCGGCAGTATCGTGCACTAGAAAACGATTGGAACTCCATTCTTGGCCAGCTCGATAGTCTGTCGGCGAACTATGGTGTGGCCGCACACTGGGCCGGTGGCACCACTACGGGCAACAGGCGTCAGGCTGTCCCGGTAAATATTTCTCAAGACACTCAGCCAGTCTCAAATTCTCCTTTGACCGGCACGTTTCAGATCGATCCGGCACGAAGCGAAAAGATCGCAGATGTCCTTTCCAGCACCGGCATCGCCGCTACGCAGCGAAAAGATATTGAAACAAAACTCGAAGCGCCTGAAGAGATCGCGATCTATGTCAGGGGTGACCAGGTCACACTTGCTTCATCGAAAGCATCGCCGGTGACATTTACAGCAGACGGCAGCGAACGGACGGAAACGGCAAATGGCCGCACGGTACGTATACGCTCGACACTTCGCGGTGACAAATTGACTGTAACGAGCCTGGGCGGAAGCAACGATTATACGATCACTTTCGAACCGGTCGACGGCGGCCGCACAATGAAGGTAACCAGACGCATTACAACCGATTACCTGAATGAAACGCTCTTCGCCGAAAGCGTATATACCCGAACGAGCGCGACGGCCGGTCTTGGCATTCGAGCAGGTTCAGACGGTGACACCGCGGGCGGCGGATATTCGAGCAATGACCCCGACGACGCCCCGGTACCAACGAGAAATCCGCAGCCGCAGAGATATCCGGGAAATCAAGTTCCCGTGCGGCAGAGAGTTGGTGAATTTGTCGTTCCGAATGGCACTGTGCTGGTTGGCACGCTTGAGAGCACTATCGATACCAAGGTTTCCCAAAACAATGATCGTTTTAGAATGGTCATTCAGACGCCTGTGAACTTTCGCGGGGCGATCGTCGAGGGCCATCTGTCGGGAATCGATCGATCAGGCCGTGTCCTCGGAAGGACCACGGTTACATTTAATTTCGATCGAATTACGATGCCTGATGGCAAGGTTTACGATTTTGCGGGCTCTTTGCAGCGACTAGTCGACCAAAGCGGCCGCGTCATCCCGGTAGATAACGAGGGCACGGCGCGCGGCAAGGACAAAAACCGCGATACTGCGACACGCGGTGGTATCGGTGCCGGTATCGGAGCGATCATCGGAGCGATCGCAGGCGGTGGCTCCGGTGCGGCGGTTGGAGCGATGATTGGTGGAGGCGTTGGTGCCGGTTCGGTCTATGCGGAGGGCGGTGGCGACATGCAGCTTTCCAAAGGCACTTCGATGACCGTCCAATCATCGTCGCCGATCAGGTAGTTCGCGCTCATTCAAAAAAGACGGGCCGGGTTTTGTCCCGGCCTTTTCGATTTCCTCTGTGCGTTCTGTATTCTCTTTGGTAGAAATATCGAAATGGCCGTACCCGAAGAATACGAACAGTATCGCGACCGAAAATGGCGTCGTGAGGAATCTCTAAAGGTCGAATCAGCAGAAGATGTCGAGGCGATGGTCGAGGACCTCGGGATGTGTCTCGGGATGACCGACGAGCGTAAGCGGATGCCGTCAGTTTACATTGCCGTGTGCGGCCGGCGCGATGCGCACATGCCGCGCAACGTGCAAAAAGACTTTGAGGCGAGCCGCGCGTGGGTTTTAAAAGATGAAGTTGTCGCCCGCGGTAAGATTTACTACGGAAAGATCTGGAAAGGCCATTCAATGTTTATTGCTCCGCGATTCATACCGGTTTTCAACGCAATATGGGGATGCGCAAAAAAGGGGGAAGCAGGCGTTTTGTCCAAAAACGCGATCGCGGTTTTGAAGGTTTTGAGGAAAGAGTGGGAGATGGCAACCGCCGACCTGCGCGATGCCACCGGCCTTTCGAGACCGGAACTTACGAAAGCGGTTGATGAACTGCAAAAGC
Organism: Pyrinomonadaceae bacterium; assembly: GCA_045807885.1. GTDB lineage: Bacteria > Acidobacteriota > Blastocatellia > Pyrinomonadales > Pyrinomonadaceae > OLB17. Next base: position 5,786 of record JBJMGN010000149.1, read on the forward strand.
GGATGAAGGTCGTTCCGCAAGAGGTCGTCTACATTCCAAAATTTACATATATATGGACACTGGCAGAAGCTCGATTTCCAAAAGAACTTTCGAAGAAAATGAAACGCGAAGACGCGGTGCGTGAACTCGCTCGCGCTTATTTGCGAATGTGCGGGATGACGCTGCTCGGTGAGCTTTCTGGCAAATTCGGTTTCTACCGATGGGAATCGGGGAAAGCGAATCATGAGCTTGTTGACGAAGGGTTCGCAGAACGAATCGAAACCGGTGTGTACAAACTTAAATCAAATTAGCCACGAATTACACTAATTTCACGAATCCGTTTTCTTTAATTTAGAGTAATTCGTGAAATCCGTAGCCAGTTCTTCTTCGTGCGGTGAAACTAATACTTCATCATCATCAACGAAGCAAAGATCTCGATGCCATCCCACAAATTCTGGATCCTGATGTTCTCGTTCTCCGCGTGCTGGTTGTTGTCGTAATTTGCGATCGGAACAGTAATTGTCGGCTGGTTTAGTGCCTCAGTAATTATCGATAAAGGAAGGCTGCCGCCGAGCGTCGGCATGCGTATGATCGGGTCAGCTGAAGCGGCCTGAACGGCATTGATCACTGCAAGCGAAATGGGAAGATCCATCGGCGTTCGCTGCGCGTTGTAGCCGCCTGATCTGTTCGTAAATTTTGCGATCAAAGGATATTTCAGCCGTTCTTCGGTGGTCGGTTCGTGACCGACGATAAAAAATCCCTGCGATTCGATATGTTTTTTCAATTTGGCAACCTGCCGCGTGACATCGTTTCCTTTAACAAGCCGCAGATCGAGCACGGCACTGGCCGTCGTCGGAATAACGTTACGGGCCAAGTCCCCGACGTCGCCGCTTTTCATTCCGTTGATGTTTAACGACGGCATGTTGATGAGATCGAGTAAGCTTTTGCCGCCGCCTTCGGTATACGAAATCCCAAGCTGTTTCTTAAGTTCGCCATCAATTTGCGGTGCATCGGCCAGCGCCTGTTTTTCGACTGGGCCGAGCGGTTCGGCGTCATCCTTCCAGCCTTTGATAGTGATGTTTCCCCGGTCGTCCTTCATTGATGCAAGAAGTCGCGCCAATAGCATCGCAGGATTTGGTGACCAGTTGCCGTAGTGGCCGCTGTGAAGCGGACGGTTGGCGCCATAAACGGTGAGATCGACATTGGTATCGCCCCGAACACCGAACACGACCTGTTTTCGGCCCGATTGATGCACCGGTCCGTCGCAGACAATGAACGCATCGGCCTTCAGCAGATCCTTGTTTCTGGTAAGTATCTCTTTCAGGTTCGGCGAACCGGCTTCCTCTTCGCCTTCGAAAAGGAATTTGATATTGATCGTTGGCTTGATGCCTTTTGCAATGAGAGCGTCGAAAGCGGTGAGGACCGCAAACACGCCGGCCTTATCATCAGAGGCAGAGCGAGCGTACAGTCGCCATTCGGGATCGATCTTTTCACCGGGTTTTGGAAAGGCAATGGCCGTTCCACCTTTTTCCATTTGGGCCGAATACAACGTCGGCTTCCACGGATCGGTCGACCACTGTTTTGGGTCAACAGGCTGGCCGTCATAATGCGCGTAGAAGATCACGGTCCTGCTGGCACCTGGCGTCGCCCATTCTCCGTAAACGGCCGGTGGAACCTTGTTTTCTCCTGCTTCGAGTAGCTTAGGTTTCAGCCCGCGCTTCTGCATTTCGGCAATGAGATAATCAGCGTTCTTTCGAATATTCGGCGTGTCGGAAGCAATGTTGGGAATCGAGAGAAGTCGAACGAATTCAAACAGCAACCGGTGTTCGTTCAAGACGCGATATTGGCGAATCGGATTTTGTGCGTTGGCGATTAAGCCGAAGAGTAGCAGCGTAAACGTCAGGACGATTTTCATCTCGCGATTATGAGGGAAATTCTTGATATTTGTTAACTGCTAGTTTTGTTTGCGAACGATAAGATGCGTCGCCCGTTCGCCGGGTACCGTCTCTTCGACGCAATATCCAAGCTCACGAAAATTTACCCCTTTGAAGATCGTTTCGCCTTTGCCCAGGAAGATGGGGCGCATTGCGAGATGAAGCTCATCAATCAAGCGTTCCTTCAAATATTGTCGAACGGTCGCCGGGCCGCCGCCGATGCGGATGTCTTTGTCGCCGGCCGCTTGCTTTGCTTTTTCAAGAACGGAGTGGATTCCGTCAGTAACAAAATAGAACGTCGTGCCGCCCTTCATTTCGATGGGATCGCGAGGATAGTGCGTGAGCACGAAGGTTGGAACGTAATACGGCGGTTCATCTCCCCACCAGCCTTTCCAATTGTCGTCGGGCCAGGGGCCGCGCACGGGACCGAACATATTTCGCCCGAGAATCCAAGCACCGTTTCCGGTCATGCTCTTCACGGCGAAGTCGTTATCGACACCGGTCTCGCCGCCCACTTTCCCTTGCATTTCCGCGAACATCTTCGTCGGAAACATCCATTCCATCATCTCGACGCCACCGACCCCGAGTGGGTTGTTTAATGATTGATCTGGACCGGCAGAAAAACCATCGAGTGTAATTGAAAATGCGCTTACATGAACCTTTCCCATTTTGTTAAATTGCTTCCTTGATCGCGGCTCGCGCTAGCAGGCGTGTCGAGTCGAGCGTCGGCAGCGGGCAGTCATCGGGCCGAACGATCAGCGGGATTTCCGTGCAGCCGAGCACGACGGCGTCGCAGCCGCGCGATCTTAGCTTTTCGGTGACCTCGTTGAAATAAGCCCGCGACGGTTCGAGGAAAATGCCGTTGACGAGTTCTTTAAAAATGATGCCGTTGATCCGGTTGCGGTCTTCTTCGTCAGGGATCTCGCGTTCGATGCCGAGCTCGTTCAATCGTGACGGATAGACTGGGCCTTCGGTGAGGTACTTTGTACCTAGAATGCCTAGTTTTCTATACCCGCTTCTCGCGGCTTCCTCGCCGACCACGCTGGCGATATGCAGCCAGGGAATGGGCGAATGCGGGATGAGAAATTCGAACGCCTGGTGGAACGTGTTGTCCGGGCAGATGGCGAAATCGGCTCCGGCCCGTGCCACCTTTTCCGCAGATTCGAGCATCAGGTTGGCGACCGCCTTCCAGTCGTCCGAGATGATCGGCGGCATGTGCCGCGCCATCGGGATCGAATTCATCGTCACTTCCGGATGATTATGCTCACCAAGAAACTCCTGAGCCTCTAGACAGATCGTGCGGTAACAAAGTGCCGCACCTTCAGCGCTTCCTGCAACAATTCCGATGTGTTTTGCAGTATCCACAACTTAAATGGCTCTTACTGAAATTGTTAATTCTTTACTTTTGAGAGTTAAGTTATTGAACTGTAAATCGGGCAACGACATCCGGGTATTCAGTAGCAAGTTGACGTAAAGCAGGTTCCCA
>JBJMGN010000150.1:0-10429 GCA_045807885.1 Pyrinomonadaceae bacterium
GCCGCAAAATAGCCGACAGGGGCGAGTATTCCAAACGACATAAATATCGCTGTAAGGAAAGCCTGATAAACCGTGCGATTCACTTTTTCCGGTTCGTTTGCTCCGGCGAACCGCGCGACAAGCACACTCATCCCGATAAAGATCGACGAAATAAAGACGATGACAACGATCCAAAGCTGTATGCTCACGCCGATAGCAGCGTTACCCGTGTAGCCCACTAAATTTCCGACAAGCGCGTGGTCCACCATTCCCTGAAGTCCGCCGATCGCGTTCGTCAGCATACTTGGCCATGCTATCTTCCAAACAGCGCGCGAAAGAGGCCCCTCGACGATCGATCGGTCAAACTGCTTTTTAGAAGCCGCCGGCGCTGGATCCAGGGCTGCCGGTTCGTCTGCAACGATGAGATTTTCTAATTCTGAAGACTCAGTCATCGGGGAAAGCCAATACTAAAAACATAACACCGCCAAACTTAAACGCGTATGACGGTTCAAAAGTTTATTCGAATTGCGAGTGTAAATCAGGCCAAATATCTTCTTTACAGGTCGACGATCACCTTAAAACCGCCGTAAACCATTCGTTTGTAATCGAACGGCATTTCCATTCCTTCCGGCGGCTTCATCGCAGGATCTGCAAAGATCTTTTTCATTGCCGCATTCCGGTGAGCTTCGGATTTGAATTCCACCGCGGCGTAAATCACAGTTTCGCCCGGTTTGAGTTTCAAGCTCTTCGGAAATTCCAGTATGCCTTTAGCATCGGGGTCGGACATCACATATTCCCGGTATCGAAGCGCACCGTGCTTCATAAAGACCTTGCCCGCAGATTGCGCGAGCTTTTTATAAGCCGGCACATTTTCCGCCAAGATCGGGAGCAAATAAACGTCTGCGTATTTCGACATGAGTCTACCTTAAGCGTTCGTAACTTGGGGTCAGCAACGGCTTAAATGCTTCGCGATAGTAGTAAGCAAGAAATATCTCGGCCCCAACAAGGAATACTGCGACCGGTAGTCCGCTGCGGTCGAGGAACACGTGCACCATTAAAATATTGATCACGATCGGCGCAAGAATGACCAAAGCAAGCGGAACAAAACGGCCGCTCAAAAGCAGCACGCCACATACTAGCTCCGTTACCTTCAACAAGTTAAAGAAGTAACCGGATGCTGCGAGACCCTCGTTGAATTTTAAGATAGGACCCTCCATGGGCGGCGGGGTCACAAGATTAAAAAAAAATGCTACGGCACCGAATACGAATAGAAGTCCCATCAACGTCCGAACTATAACCATTGCGATCTTCATGTTTCAGTTTTCTCCTTCGACGAAGTGTTACTCAAATTGTTGAAACTGGGTTCGAAACTTTACCGAGACAGCAGTCATCCAAACCCATATCAAAACGATCGCAAAATAGAACGCAAGTGTTACGATCGTCCTGGCCTCAGCGGAGCCTCCGGAACCACTCGCGATCCCGATAAACGCCGCAAAGAAAACTATTCCGGTGAGGATGGAAAACCACATCCAACGGCCCAGCCGTTTTGACGCGAACCGACGGGCGATAACAAAGCATGCAGCTATTAACGCATAAAAACCGATGCCGCCGCAAACAAAATGCATCAGTCCGCTTGTGCTGATACCATGTGCTTCCATTGGTGTCCCGGGTGGAAAACCGAATGCAGGATCCGCGCTGAAAATACCTGCACCGATCAATCCAATACCGTAAATCGCGACTAAGATCGGGCCCCACGTTCCGGCCGGCGTTCCCTTTAGAGATCGACGCATTCCGGCAGCAAACGCAATAACCAAAATTCCAGTGATGAAAAAGTTGGCGACCTGTATCCAGCCCAGATCGCCGTTACTCATCAGGCTTAACGCGTGGCGGGTAACGTCAAAGCCGGGCCGGATCAATATCTGGACCAATCCGACAAGAACATAGAACGGCCCAGCGATCAGACCACAAAGCAGAAGCTTGCCAGTGAGATCGTTTCGATTCATAGATTCGCACGATACGGCGGCGCCTAATTCCGACGCCGCGAAACACCAAACCACTATTGGATCTCCGAAAGGTACGCATCCATCTTCTCAAAGCTCGAATTCCATCCGGCTTCGACATCCATTGCCTCATGTTTCTTGCGGTCCTCAGGAGTCGCATGCATCGTCTTTATTACAACGCGCGTCATTGCTCCATGATCTTCAAAAAGAGTCGTGACAGATGTAATTTTCGGCATCACCATTTCCGGATTCCGTTCGGTAAATTCCTCACCAAATTCATCTGTGCTTACAACCCGCTCGATAGGTTTGATCTCAAGATAGACACCGCCGAATGGATATTCCAAACCATCGGGTCCGATCATTACATATTCCCACTTGCCGCCGGTCTTAAAATCCTGCGATTTAACTCGCGTGGTGAAACCCTGCGGTCCGAACCACTTTTCGATATGCTCAGGCTCATTCCATACTTTCCAGACAAGTTCGCGTGGTGCCGCAAATTCGCGGGTAATGACCAATTCGCTTTGCTCCTCTGCCAATTTCGTTTCCATATTTCTCCTTATTTAAATAATTGTGCAAGATATTCGCTCAGCCGCCCGAGCGTTTGTTGCATTCCTTCGACCGCTCCAAATTTCTCTGCGGTGCGGTCGCGTTCCGCTTTGGTAGGGAAGAGGGCAACCATTGTTAGCTTGGTTGAATTTTCAGTTTCAACATCGAATGTTACGGTCGTGTGAAATATCGGACTGGGACCGTGATCGTATTCAATACGTTCTGGCTCATCTATTAGTGTGAAAGTAATGTCGTTGCGGTAATCAGTTCCGTCGGGCCCATGCATAGTGTGAAGCCATTTGCCGCCGGGACGAAGCTCAAACACCTTCGTTGTCGTGGAAAATCCGATAGGACCCCACCATTTTTGATGTGTTTCGGATCAGTCCAAACCACCCAGACTAACTCTCTCGGCGCGTTAAATATTCGCGTCGATGCGATCTCACGATCGGCGGTTTCGGACGTTTTTGCTTCTGCCATTTTTACCCTTCTCCTTCGTACTTTGTGTTGATTTCTGCTTAGCTTGAAGCGTTTCCAAATAGACCTCAAGACGGTCAAAACTTTCGTCCCAAAATTTTCTGTACTGGTCGACCCAGTCCGAAGCTTCCTTTAGCGGCGCGGTTTCCAGATAACACGGCCGCCACTGTGCGTTGCGGCCTCGACGAATCAGCTTTGCCCTTTCCAGCACCTTCAAATGTTTCGAAACCGCGGGCAGAGTCATTTTGAAAGGCTTTGCGAGATCCTGCACCGTCGCTTCTCCTGCGGCGAGACGGCCAAGAATGGCACGACGCGTCGGATCAGCGAGTGCCGCGAACGTAGAACTTAACTTGTCAGGATATGTTTGCATTTAACCACTTTGTTAATTAACTATGTGGTTAACTATAATCGCGATCAACTACGCTGTCAAGTAAATATTTCGAGCGGTATCGAAACTCGCTTAGGACGGGTGAGCTTGCTTACGGTGGAACGCAACAGGTCGCAGACTTTCGCGCTTCACAACCTACGATATCAATTCGGGTTGCGCCGCATTGATCTGAAAACGGCATTTTGGTGAACCCTTTCGGTCGCACGTTTCTACGACCTTAAGCCCCACGATCTCTTCGATCATGGCTTCGGTCAATTTACAGACTTCCGGATGTTCCGATACGGAATCGGCAAAAGGGCAGGCGTCGCTCTCGATCACTATTCCCTCACTGGATCGGACGGCGACAGCAGCTCCGCCGACATTGGCAAGAGCAGCCAAGGCGACGTCAACACGGTCGTCGAGACTTCCGGACACGTTATCACTTTCACCAATGTTCCGCCCCGTCTCGCTAAGTACGTCGCTTATAAAAACGTCGGAAAATCGTTTTCTCAACACGTCAAGCAATCGATTGAGCAAGGAATGATATGACTTCGGAAATAAGTGGCTGGCTTCATCGGTCAGTCGATATGAAAAATGAGGTTTCCTGTGCCCCTTTACCAACCCGCCCTGCTCGACCAGGCGGTCCCGCTCTAGAGATAAAAGATGTGCACGCACGGCGTTGTCGGTCAAACCAAGTTCGGCGGCCAGCTCGTTAACCGTTTTGCTCGAGCCCCGAAGGCTGAGAATCATCCTGCCTCGCGTACTTTCGAAAAATCGTTTGTCTAATTCTGTTCCCACATTCATATATTACAAAAACTATCCGAATAACGCAATAAGTCAATATACTACTTGACTTATTATTGATACTCCTCTAACATCGGAAATACGGGCTGTTTTGATCCGGTAAAACAAAGATTTCAGAGGATAAATATGGAAAACATAATTGAGAACAACACCACTCGGGCGATCGGCAGGGGGAACGAAGTCGATCGGGCTGACTTTAGCAATCCTGCCTATCAGGCATTTCAAATACTAAGATTTGGATTCACCGTCGCACCGATCCTTGCTGGCGTCGACAAATTTCTGCACCTTCTGGTGAATTGGGATCAGTATCTGCCGCCGCTTGCTAACAATTTGCTCGGCGGATACGGGCATCAGTTCATGTACGCGGTTGGCGTGATCGAGATCGTGGCGGGTATTGGCGTCTTTTTGAAGCCGAAGATATTTGCGTACGTCGTTGCGGCATGGCTTGTGTTGATCATCGTCAACTTGCTTTTGATCCCAGGCTATTTCGATGTGGCATTGCGTGATCTCGGACTCGTGCTAGGAGCCCTGGCTCTCGGCCGTTTAAGTGAGGAGTTTGCGGCTTAAATAGCCTGATAGATCTGAAAGGAGAGTGAATATGAATTATTTAAGGATCGTATTTTTAGGCGCCGCAATCAGTATTTGCGCATTGCCCGCAATGTCGGCAAACGGATCGCATTTGCAGGTGCCGTCATTAACTCCAGCAGTTGCGCATGATTCACCGAAACAGGCAGCTTTCAAAGATGCCGTGCGGAAACTTTGGGAAGACCATATTACCTGGACAAGGTTGTTTATCGTTAGCGCCATTGCGGACCTTCCCGATAAGGCTGCGACGACCGAAAGGCTGTTGCAAAACCAAGTGGACATCGGCAACGCGATCAAACCTTATTATGGTAATGAGGCGGGCGACAAATTGACGGCCCTCTTGAAGGAACATATAACGACAGCAGCTGAATTGGTGGCGGCCGCAAAAGCGAGCGATAACGCGAAAGTGGAAGATTCGACAAATCGTTGGCAGAAAAACGCCGACGAGATCGCAACATTCCTAAGCGGTGCAAATCCGAAAAATTGGCCTGCGGCGGAAATGAAAGCAATGATGCGCGAGCATCTTGACCTGACGACCACCGAGGCCGTTTCACATTTGAAGAAGGACTGGAAATCGGATATTGCGGCCTACGACAAGGTCCATGTCCAGATCCTTCACATGGCCGACATGCTAAGCTCCGGCATTATTGGTCAGTTCCCTGCGAAGTTCAGCTAACGGTGAAATAGAAAGGCTTCTCAAAAAAGAGAAGCCACTTTTCCTGTTTTGGGGTTCTCGGGTTTTGACGAAGGAGTCAACAATTCTCTAATTGATGGAAGAAAATATGTTCGAAGATTTACATTATTCAACTTCGGATTCCGCAGAGGAGGTAAGTTGTGGAACCACCTTCAGGCCGCCAACGGTTGAACGGCTGACTGAGGCCCGCCTTCCGACCGAGCTAGGGGAGTTCCGTATTATTGGCTATCGCTCGTTGACCTCTGATGAGGAGTTCGTTGTGCTGGCGCGCGGATCGCTCAGACCCGATAAACCGACACTTGTGCGTATACATTCCCAGTGTCTTACCGGCGATGTTTTCGGTTCGACAAAATGCGACTGCGGCCAGCAGTTCCAGACAGCGATGAAAACGATAGCGCAGGAAAATTGCGGTGCAATTGTTTATCAACAACAGGAAGGCCGCGGCATCGGCATCATTAATAAGATCCGAGCCTACGCGCTGCAGGACGCGGGTGCCGACACAATCGAGGCGAATGAGCAGCTCGGTTTCGCCGCCGACCTCCGGCGGTATGACCAGTGCGCGGAGATCCTTCACGATCTCGGTTTGAAACGAGTGCGTGTTATGTCTGGCAATCCGGAGAAGATCCAGGCTTTGCGGGATCACGGATTAGAAGTCGTAGAGCGTGTCCCGCTGCGGTTCAAGTTTCACAAGACTTTGTCGCGGTACTTAAAAACGAAGCATGAGCAGATGGGCCATTTGATAGATCTGCCGGCAGGAGTTTTATGAGCGAGAAAAATATTGCTGTTGCTAAATTCTCTGAACTTAAGAATGGAGAGATGAAGGAAGTTTCGGTAGACGGAACAAGTGTTTTGCTGGCGCGGGTTGGCGAAGAATGCTACGCGGTCGGCGCCAATTGCCCGCACTATGGGGCACCCCTAGCGGAGGGTATTCTGAGCGGCACTCGTATCGTATGCCCATGGCACCACGCTTGTTTCGATGTTACGACCGGAAATTTTGAAGAGCCGCCAGCTTTTGATTCCCTTTCCAAATTCGATGTCAAAGTGGAAGACGATGAGATCTTCGTTCGCATTCCCGATGACGAGCAGGAACCTGGCACGCAAGAGGTCACCGCGAATAGCACGGAGGATCCGAGAATTTTTGCCATAATCGGCGGGGGCGCCGCTGGTTTCATGGCCGCCCAGACGCTGCGGGAGGACGGCTTTTCGGGTCGGATCGTAATGATCACGCTTGACAGCCGCACTCCATATGACCGGCCAAATCTTAGTAAGGATTATCTTCACGGACATGCTGAACCCGCGTGGATGCCGCTTCGTTCAGACGATTTCTATGCGGAGCACGATATTGAGATCATGTATCGGTCCAAGGTAACGCGGGTCGATGCGCCTTCGAAAACGATCTTTTTGGAAGACGGCAGCAAGTTGCAGTTCGATTCCCTATTGATCGCAACCGGCGGTTTGCCGCGAAAACTCACATTTCACAATTCCGATCTGAAAAACGTTTTCTATTTGCGTAGTTTCTCGGATGCGGACGCGATCATTGCAGCAGCAGAAGCGGGAAAACGAGCCGTCGTGATCGGCTCAAGTTTCATCGGCATGGAAGCGGCCTGCAGCCTTCGCCTTCGCGGATGTGAGGTGACTGTGGTCGCACCCGATGAGGTTCCATTCGCAAAAACTCTCGGCCCTGAGATCGGGAAACTTTTCCAGCAGCTTCACCAGGAGCATGGGGTGAAATTCCGTCTCGGCGAACATGTTGAGGGATTTAACGGCGAAATCATGGTCGAATCGGTCGTTCTTGAAAACGGAGAGCAAATACCTGCGGATCTTGTTCTTGTGGGTATCGGCGTTAAACCGGCCACCGAATTTCTCAGCGGCATTGAACTGCATAAGGACGGCGGCTTGATCGCGGATGAACATCTTCAGATCGCAGAGGATATATATGCCGCGGGCGACGTCACGCACTTCCCCGACGTGCGGACGGGTGAACTTACCCGGATCGAACACTGGCGGACCGCAATGCAGCAGGGACGCACGGCCGGGCATAACATGGCTGGAAAACGCAGGGCATTCACTGCGGTCCCGTTCTTCTGGACAACGCAATTTGACACGACGCTCAACTATGTCGGCCACGTTCGCGATTGGGACAAGGTCATTTTTGACGGTAGAGTCGACGACATGGATTTTTTGGCTTTCTATGTGAAGGATTTCAAGGTGCTCGCTGTCGCCGGCATGAACCGCGACAAGCAAATGGCCTATTTCGAAGAGTTGATCAGGATGAACAGGATGCCCGGCCCTGATAAATTGCCGATCGACGCTGAGACGGCCGCGAAGATCACCCATGAAGCTGCCAAGCTGCCCGCGGTCGCTTTATAGATCGCTTGAGATTGTAGCTGTAACGGCATTTTCACCGGTCGAAGATGTCAGGTCACTTAAGATCGCCGGGGATCGCGGTTGAACATATTAAGGTCGGAGCGGAAAACTTTCCGGACCTCAATGTAGTACCTTAATCAAATGGCGACGCGAAAGGACGAAGAAAAGGAAGCTATTAATCCGCGACTTCGAAAGAAGATGCTGGACCGTTGGGAAAACGAAGGCGGGAAAGTCGCCGAGATCGAGTTGAACAAGGAATCGTCACAAGAACGACTTATTAACGAAACCGGCAAAAGGCAACCGAAAGTTCGCCTGGGCCCGGGCAAATAAACAAACCTAATTCTGCGGACCCTCCTTCAACTGCATGCGATCAACGAATTCGTTAAGCTGTGCAAGAGAAAGGATCGAGGCGGGTTCTCAACGCTTCAAGATTTCCCGCCTTCGTTTAAGATTTCATTACAAATTTTTCAATTCGTGATCTTTGTTCACCCAAATGGGTTTTCATCTGCGCTCGGCCCATAGATCGACGGCAGCGGAACGTCCAGTTCACGCAAGTACGCGGAAAGCTGCCCGCGGTGATGATAGGTGTGATTGAGCAGGATCGACCTCCAAAAGCCGATCCGCGGCACTGCCATAATGGTTTCTCCGTTCTTCGTCAGCTTCCATTCGGTCATCGCGCGTGTGTCATCCGTCGACGCGACTATGTCTTTCGCCTTTTTCAGGCTTTCCGCAAAAGCTTCCAATATCTGCGCACGGCTGGTCGCTTCCGGATCGGCCGGAAACGTCCCTGCCTCCTTTGTATCCATCTGTGAGATCTCCGCAACGTTGCCCTGACTTGTTGCCACGTGCATCGAAAGCTCACCTAGCGTCCTGGCTTTCGGGTGCGGCCGCCAACTAAGTTTGTCTTCGGGAACAATTTCCAAAAGTTTTTTTGTCGTCGCCGCTTCTTGTTCGATTTCGGCCAATATCGCGTCCGCGATCCTAGTCTGTTTTGTTTCTGGCTGCATTTCTACTCCTTTTTTTCTTTATGTTCCACATCGTCCTTTACGCGAAGCAGTGTACTCGACCACAGTTCGGCAAAGGGGCCCACCCATCGTTCATAGATCTGTCGGATCGGCACGACGTTCAGCGAATTCACCCGCCGTCTGCCTTCTTCTCGCGTAATGACCAATCCCGACTGCCGAAGCACGTCGAGATGTTTCATTACGGCGTGACGCGACATGTCCGGAAAGGACTCGACGATATCGGTCGTCGTTTTCGCTCCACGCCGCAAAAGATCTAAGATCGTGCGGCGTGTAGGATCGGAAAGCGACTTCCAGACAATATCGAGATCGTCTGCCATAATTCCTAAGCCGGCGTACCTTCGGCCTTTGCGAAATCGTTCTTTACGGCATTTAGGAATTGATTCCAGCCGTCTTTCACGCCTTCACGGTGTTGTTGATCGAGCATTCCGATCGCACGGTGCCTGAAATTAACTTTGGTGCCTCCGTCGATCTCTTCGAGCTTAAGCTCGATGTGGTTCAAGGCCGGGTAAGACATGAACATCGGGCCGCTCAACTCCAAAAGCACTGGCGCCTTTATAACCTGGACATGCCCCCACAGATGCTGAATACCGTCGCCGCGGTCCCGGAACCAACGCCCGCCGGCGAATTCCTCGATATCCAGTTTCATTGATTCACCATCAGGCCCCATGCTTCCCTTTCCAAACCTGTTTACGACGCTCTTAAAAACCTCATCGATCGGGCCATCCACTTCGACCTGTTGCTGAATATCCAATGTCATTTCTTCAAGATTCATTTTGTTTCCTCCTAATTGGTGAATTGATAGTAACGTAACTTTTTGGTTACGTCAAGCATAATAAGCTGGCCGTTAAAGGTATTCGACCTTTCGCAATAGGAAATCAGATTAGAGATGTGTTATTTCTTCGGCCGCTCGTTTGATTTGAGAACCCGCTTTCGTAGCCGAATCGCTTTCGGGGTTACTTCGATCAGTTCGTCGTCGGCAATAAATTCCAACGCCCTTTCGAGCGACATTTCACGCTGCGGAACGAGCCGCATCGCTTCATCAGCGGAGGTCGTCCGCATATTCGAAAGCTTTTTCTCTTTGATCGCGTTGACATCGAGATCGACGGCACGGGCATTCTCGCCGATGATCATTCCCTCATAGACCTTGACCTGAGGCTTAACAAACAGTGTCCCGCGTTCCTGTAGGTTGTAGAGAGCGTATGTATTCGTCTCACCCATGCGATCCGCCACAAGCGAACCGGTCTGCCGCGATCGCATATCCCCCTGCCATTTATCGAATTTCAGGAAAAGCGTATTGAGCAATCCGGTGCCTTTCGTTTCGGTAAGAAACTCGCCGCGAAAGCCGATCAGTCCACGCGAAGGAACTTCATATTCCAAACGAACACGCCCCGATCCGTTATTGATCATCTTGGTCATCTGACCTTTCCGACGGCCCAGAGCTTCGGTCACCACACCGATGAACTCCTCCGGCACGTCGATAACAACCTGCTCAATCGGCTCTAACGTTTCACCTGTCTTCTCGTCCTTCTTCGTAATGACTTCGGGTTTCGATACTTGCAGCTCGTACCCTTCGCGCCGCATCATTTCA
>JBJMGN010000151.1:0-9898 GCA_045807885.1 Pyrinomonadaceae bacterium
GCTTCCATTTAGATTCTGAGTAAACTACGTCAGCGTACACTGACAAGTGAAAGACGTAGTGCCAGGCGAGGGTGTATTATTCAAGCAACTCCCAACGTTCAGCGTCGCCGACCCGGTAATGCAGAGGGACCCGAAGGCAGAGTTGCAGGCATCAATTCGAGCCTGGACGCTGCCGGACGAGTTACAGCTTGGCGCAGCAAGGGTCAAAGTACCTCCCACAGCAGCTCCAGCAGCTACGCTGCCTGGCGATTGCGCATGAACCGCCGACGGAGCAACCAGACTCGCGACCACCGGAAGGGCAATCATCGAGCCAATGCCGATCTTTTTGATCACTTCGCGTCGCGAAAGGTTATGAAATTTGGTCCCGAGGTCAACCGGAGGATCGATCAATTTCTGCTTGCTCAATTGGTCCAAAGCAAGCCAAACAATGTCTTCGTTAGTTTGGGTGTTCAACTGCTTACCGAGAACATCCCCGATCTCGGCTACAGTCCGTTTCCCATCGCAAGCCTGCCATACAAGGGCAGATGTCTGGTTCAAACAAAACGCCTTGTTAGTTTCAAGATCGTAGATAAGAAGCTCGCCATCCACTTCCTGTTCGACAATATTTTGCTTCTTACTCTGTGGTCTATTTTTCGTCATTTAAGCCCCCTGTAAAATAAGGCCGTCCGAAGGGCATTCGAACCTGCCGAAACTTCGCGAATTTCAACATTCTAACCGTGCCGCGAAAACACACGGTATTAGGGAATACTTAGGATTCTAAACTATATTCGCCGACTTTCAAAGAATTTTTCTTATAGCTAAAAATTTAAACGATGCCACCTTTTCCGGGCACTAATCCATCTTTGCTAATTGAATAGCTCCGTAAATAACGATCGGGATACCTACGAGGAATGCGACGATCGCAATTCGGTAAAGAAACAGTCCTTTAGGCGTCGGGTCGGTGAAACCATCGGTGTAGCCGAAAATACAAAGCCCTATTCCGGTCGCAACCATCCCTAATGCAAAGATCCGATCGTACAAAAACAGGCCGTAATAGATCCCGCCGAAAAGAAAGAACAGTCCTATCAGGATCATTAACCAGGAATTTAGAGAGGTCGGCACGTACATTAATTCGTAGAATCTTATTCCAATTCTTCCAATAGGACAATAGATACCTGCGTTTGCTATCATTAAAGGTTGCGCTATGCACGCCGATTTGTACTATGCATGCTGTTAGATCAAAAGAAGAAGGGTTGGATGTCCGGGGGGCTCGCGTCCATAACCTAAAAAACGTCTCGATCTCGCTTCCCCACAATAAATTAACCGTCATTACCGGTGTGTCCGGCTCTGGCAAGTCCAGTCTTGCGTTCGACACGATCTATGCTGAGGGCCAGCGGCGCTATGTCGAATCACTGTCCGCCTATGCCCGTCAGTTCCTTGAGCGGATGGATAAACCGGACGTCGACGAGATCACTGGGCTGGCCCCTGCTATCGCGATCCGCCAAAAGAACGCGACGCGTAATCCACGGTCAACCGTCGCGACACAAACCGAGATCTACGACTATCTCCGGCTTCTTTTTGCTCGGGCAGGCGAAACCATCTGTCACGTCTGCGGCCGCGAGGTTAAAAAAGACTCGCCTGAATCCGCCGCTGATGCGATCCTGTCGGAACTGCCGGAAGGAACGCGGTTTTACGTTCTTTTCCCGATCCTTCACGAATCGAATACGACCTCACCAGGAAAAAGAAAGAAGTCGACGGCTGCTGTAAAAAAAGCCACTGCTGATCTGAGTGTAACGGCCTATCTGATCTCGTTGCTGCAGCAAGGATTCTCCCGCCTATACCGAGGCGGTGAGTTGATCGAACTTCAGAAGCCTGAAGATTATCCATATGCCGATTTTTCTAACACTTTCGTTCTGATCGATCGCCTTGTCGCTCGAGAAGATGCACGACAGCGGCTCGTTGATTCCCTTGAAACCTGTTTTCGCGAAGCCCATGCAGCTGTAGTGGAGACCACCGACGAGACACCGCCACTGAAGTTCTCAGACAGTTACATTTGCAAATACGACGGAACGGCTTATGACGAACCGGAGCCGCAGTTGTTCAGCTTCAACTCGCCTTTTGGGGCCTGTCCAACCTGTCAGGGCTTTGGGAATACGATCGGCGTAGATTACGACCTCGTCATTCCAAACCCGCTTCTTTCGATAAAAGAAGGGGCGATCGAGCCGTTTACCCGGCCTCAGCACGCATGGGCCCAAAAAGAACTGTTGAAATATGCGGCACACGCGCGGATCGATATCAATAAGCCGTATGTCGATCTCGACGATTACCAGCAGAACAATATCGTTTACGGTGACGAAGGCTGGCGCGGAATCAAAGGCTTCTTTAAGTGGCTTGAGACGAAAAAATATAAACTGCACGTTCGCGTTTTCCTTGCGAAGTATCGCGGCTATACAAGATGCCCGGACTGCAACGGTGCACGACTTCGACAAGAAGCAAGGGATGTAAAGATAGGCGGCCGCTCCTTGCCTGAGCTCCTCGATCTTTCGATCACAGACGCGTACGAGTTTTTTGAGAGCTTGAAACTGTCGGAAGAGCGCGAACAAATTGCCGAAAAACTGTTGCTCGAAATTCGACGCCGATTGAAATTCCTTGTCGAGGTCGGTTTGGAATATCTGACACTCAGCCGTCTCGCGGCGACACTTTCAGGCGGAGAAGCGCAAAGAATTCAGCTTGCAACAAATCTCGGTTCCCTTCTTGTCGGCACACTTTATGTGCTGGACGAACCGAGTATCGGTCTGCACCCGCGCGATAATGCCCGGCTTGTAAAGATCCTCGAGAATTTGCGTGACATCGGGAATACGCTTCTGGTCGTGGAACACGATGAGGACACGATGCGTTCGGCGGACCACATCGTGGATATTGGTCCTTTTGCCGGTGAGCTTGGCGGCGAGGTTGTTTTCGAAGGAACATTCGACGACCTGTTAAAGAACAAGAGCTCACTGACCGCGCGTTATCTACGTGGTGACGCAGCGATCAAGGTCCCGAAGTCGCGTATAAAGCCAGGAAGCGAAAAGATCAGGATCGTCGGTGCGCGCGAACACAATTTGAAAAACCTCACGGTCGACATCCCGCTAGGCATGCTCGTTTGCTTCACTGGTGTTTCCGGGTCGGGAAAATCTACATTGGTTCACGACGTTTTATATGCAGGATTGAAAAAACAGCGTGGCGAATGGAATTCACATGTCGGATTTTTCAAGGAGATTAAAGGTGGCGAATTTGTAGACGATATCGTCCTGGTCGATCAATCGCCGATCGGCCGAACGCCTCGCTCCAATCCTGTCACTTATATCAAGGCGTACGATGCCATCCGCGAAGTTTTTGCCGCGACACAGGGCGCTAAATCGAAGGGGTATAACTCCTCGCATTTTTCATTTAACGTTCCGGGCGGAAGGTGCGAAACATGTCAGGGCAGCGGTACTGTAACCATCGAAATGCAGTTTCTCGCCGATGTCGAGCTTGTTTGCGAGGATTGTCGCGGAACCAGGTTTCGCGATGAAGTACTAAATATTAAATATAAGGGCAGGAATATTGCCGAGGCGCTCGACCTCACCGTCCGCGAGGCCATTCTTTTTTTCAAAGACGTTAAAAAGATCGTGAACAAGTTGAAGGTTCTTGACTCGGTCGGGCTGGGTTATTTGCGGCTGGGTCAGTCCGCCACGACCTTGAGCGGCGGTGAGGCACAGCGCGTGAAACTTGCATCGCATTTGGCCCAAACGAGCAAGTCGAAAACCCTTTTCATTTTCGACGAACCGACGACCGGGCTGCATTTCGAAGACATCAACAAGCTGCTTGCTTCATTCCGCGCTTTGATCGAAAACGGCGCGAGCCTCGTCGTTATCGAACACAATTTGGATGTAATTAAGACCGCAGATTGGGTGATCGACCTTGGGCCCGAAGGCGGCGAAGGCGGCGGCGAGGTTGTTGCGCTAGGCACGCCGGAAAAGATCGTGAAAGAATCTGCCTCACATACGGGCAGGTACCTAAAACCGATCTTGACCTAGTTATCGAACGTTGCGCGTTGCCGAATTTTTGCCGTACCGTGTAGCATCCATTCTTCCGACGCAACGCCGCAATGCACGCAACGGAAGGTGTCTACTCATCCCCAAATTTCTTTCGCCAAATTGGGGCGATCTGTTCGATCACTTTGCAATCGCAGTAGCCGCCATTGTTATTCAGCCAGTTCGTTAGTTTCCCAAAATCCAACCCGTTTTCCATCATGAACCGCATTGAATATTGCAGGCTGTGATTGCACTCTTTATCAAATAGCTCGTCTTCGATGAAATCGAGCAGCTCGCTTATCGTGTCTTGACGAGCCGGCAAACTGTCGAGAAATGCCTGCAGTTCTTCCCCGCTCAATTGTTCGAGATTTTCGATCTCACGCTTTCTTAATATCGGCATTACGCCATATTAGCATTGCGCGTCGCGAGCATACCGCCGATCCATGCGCACGGCAGTGAAACCAGGATCAGCGCGATCGGATACCATATGGGAGACAGATTCATCGGGATCGCAACTACCGCTCCGACGGTGCTAAGAAAAACGCCGATGAATCCTAGAACCAGCGCATGTTTCATTGGGTTGGACGGTGCGAGCTTTGCCGTGATGAAGCAGCCGGTGATCGAAAGAATTATTCGATAACCGAGCGCGACCAACAGCATCCAGCTCACGTGTAAACCTTCGTTCGGAGGCGGGAAAACACCCAGTGATTCCAAAATGAAATCGGTCAGAGAATGCGAGATAAAAATGAAGATCAGTCCGGCCAGAACGGCGAGGATACTTTTAAGGATTCTCATAAGTCTTTTGCAGAAATCTACATTACGGCGGTTAGGGATGCCGCTATTTTAGTCGTTCCAGCCGGCCTTTTCGTTTCACTATGTTCTTATAGTCCCATTGTATGTCTTTCGATTTTCGAAGCCAGCGTTTCAATGCATTTTTGTCTATGTCGGAAACCGAATTAAAGAAAACCGAGGCATCTTTGAACTTTTTCCCGCGGTCTGTCAGCCCATCTTCTTCAAAGTCTGCACCGCTCCAAAACATCAGCCTCACGCCCGCCTTTTGCCGGCTGTAACCGACGATCGGGTTCCCGTCCAGGAACCAAACCGGATGAGCATGCCAGATCTTGTTCTCTGCTTTCGACAATCCAAGGCTGATCTCGCGTTCGAGCACATCGCAGATCGCCCGTTCGTCTTCAGAAAGTGCATCGTTATACGCCCGTATTTCTTCTTTCATAGCAACTAATCACCTCGACCCGCAGTCTGCGCCTGTGAGTTTAGGAGAGCCTCAAGCCGGTCGTATCCCACAGAAAGCCCTTCGTCCATCGGAGACGCCAACACTGCTTCCCTTGCTTCCTTCGAATCGTATTTCATCACATTCTGAAAGGCGGTTTTGCCATGCACATCTGCAAAAGTTGTGGTCGAAACAGCTCCGCCGGGATACCATGATTGGTCAAATTTCTCTGTCGCGACATATTTGTTTGGTTCTTCAACTTCCCGGAATTCGCCGCCCATTCCCATCTCGTCGCCGGTGTTTTCTTTCTTCCATACATATCGATATTTGCCGCCGATTCGCAGATCGATCTCGCAAACGGGCATTGTCCAGCCATCGGGCCCGAGTAGCCACTGCCGCACGATCTCAGGCTTCGTGTGCGCGTCGAAAACCATTTCGACCGGTGCATCGAAAGTCCTCGAGATAACGAGTTCGGTATCGCCTCTCGCTTCAATTTTTAGATCGTTTTTACTCATTTTTTCGTCTCCTTTGATTTCTTCGAATTTGAAGCCTTCATCACATCCAGCAGCTCGTCCAGCCTCTCATAGTTCGCTTCCCAAAACTCGCGATACTTTTCAAGCCATTCCGTCGCCTCGGCCATCGGAGCCGCTTCGATACGCCTCGGCCGCCGTTGCCTGTCGACCTCTTTCGAGATCAAACCTGCTCTTTCAAGCACCTTCAGATGTTTCGAGATCGCGGGCTGGCTGATATTGAATGGCCTTACGAGATCGTTGACCGTCGCCTCGCCTTTTGCTAGTCGAGCAAGTATCGCACGCCGTGTCGGATCGGCAAGCGCGGCAAACGTTGCATCAAGACGAGCGGTTGAATTTCGAGTAACTGCATTTCGTAATATAACCACTTGGTTATATTATGACACAACAAATTTGGTGTCAAGCAGAATGTAGTTTGTTGAGCTCAACGATTTTACTTACAACTGCGAATTCAGAATTGCCATCTCAGTATTTCCCGTTAAAACACTTAGAACTTAAATGAAGAAATTTCTCTCCCTATTTATATTTGTGCTTTCCGCAACAGCTTTTGGCCAAACTAGTTCACCAAAGATCGGCATTACGGACGATTTCAAGCATGAAGCGAACTTGTCCGATTCGAGCACCTTTGCCGTCAAACAGGCTGGCGATGAATCCGTTGCCCGCGTTTTGGATGAAGAGTTCGCGAAACTGGGATATAACGATCAGGTGCGGCTTTCCATTCTTGGCGACGTGGGACGCGAGAATAATTGGAATCGAAAGACCATTTTCAAAGGCCATCCCGACCCGAAAAATCGAGCGCGCAATCGCGGGATCATTTCGTGGCAAGGCTCGCGTCGAAAGAAGCTCGACGCATATCTTAAACAGCAGGGCTTACTCGGTCGCGGCGATGATGCGGAGTTGCGCGGTATGGCCCAATTCATGCACAGCGAGCTTCAGGACGAGTTTCCCGATGTGTATAAGGAATTGGCGGCCGCGAAGGATACGGCATCGGCGTCGAACGCGCTTCAGAAATACATAAAGTACGTGCCAAGGCGTCCCTATAATTCGCCAGATTCCGACTTTAAGGTGAGTAAGAACGCGGTATGGGCTAAGAAAGCGCGCGCAATCGGGCTCGGGCGACTCCCCGATCCTTCCGGCCTCCAGGCAGGAATAAGAAATGAAAGTGTCGAGAAATCGGAACAAAGCGTAAAAAATAACCTGCAGAAAAGTTTGTAGCGTTTCTTAAGTCCACAACACGGCCATTAAAAAGTAGTGATCAAAACTCGGCCTCGGAAACTCGAAGCAGTTCCGCCCGCTCCGCTTCCTCGCGTTCGCGTTGTTTGACACCTTCGCGGCCATCGTAACGAAGGAACCTCGGTAGAAAGAGTGCGGTTCCCGCTACAGCAAGTACACAAAGAGCGCCGCCGGATACAAGTGCAAACTTAACACCCCATTTCTCTGCGACCAGGCCCATTTTCGCGCTTCCGAGCATCGGTCCGGTCAGATAGCTGATCATTTCGAGACTGGCGAGACGGCCGCGAAGATAATTGGGGATCGTCTGGTTCCAGATCGAGCCGCGAAATATCCCCGAGATCATGTCAAAGAATCCTGCCGCTCCAAGGAAAAATAGTGCAAACACCAGGCTATCGACCAGGCCAAAGAATAGTATCGCGACGCCCCACAAAAGCGCAGACGCGACGACCATTATCCCGTGGCGATGTACATTTCTCGCCCAACCGGAGGTCAGGCTCGCGGTTAGCGCTCCGATGGCGATCGCTGCCGGGAAAAAGCCCACGTACTTGTCGCCATAGATTACTGCGAGCGCGGGATATAACGCTTGTGGAAACGCGAAGAACATCGCGGCGATGTCGATGAAGTATGTTCCGAGCAATTCCTGCCGCGAGAATGCGTAGCGAATTCCCTTTTTAACGCCTTCCCAACTCGGCCGCTCTGCATTTTCCGGCGGCGGCACAAAACGAAGCATGTACACCGCGATGAGCGACGCACCAAAGGTGATCAGATCGATGGAGTATGCAACAACGGGGCTCAACTGCGTCGCGATTATCCCGGCAATGGCTGGCCCCACGATCATTCCGATATGAAAACGGATCGAGTTAAGAGCCATCACCGCCGACATCATTTCAACCGGAATCACCTTTTGGATAAATGATTCGAATGCCGGTCTTTGAAGTGCAGCAAGTCCGGCATGCAAAGCCACGATAACGAACAGAACCGCAATTGACGGCTGCGGCAGAAACGCATTTACGACCAGAATAGCTGTTAGTAAAGTCTGTCCGATCTCGGTTATTCGCAACAGCTTTCGTTTATCAACATAATCCGCAAGCGCACCGCCCACAAACGCTAGCGTGAACATCGGCACAAACTCTGCAAGGGCGATATACCCGACCATCGCCGACGACTGGGTGATCTGAAACATCTGCCACGGTACGACAATAAAAGTCATCATCGAACCGAAAAACGAAACCAGCTGCCCGAAAAAAAGGAGCCTGTAATCTCGAGATTCGCGAAGTGGAGATAGATCTAAGAGCATCGATGGTCGAACTGAAAGTTTACGGCTTAAGGTAGTCGGTCCAGTGGAACAGCCAGGTCACGTATGCGTTTGCGATGAACGAAAATCCATACGCCGCCCACTCTAAAGATGTGATCTTTTTCGGAGCGCTTTCAAGCATGATGACAAACAAGAAAGGAAGGCACGCGACTGCGTATCGATAGCCGAATTGCCAGCCGCCGGAGTTACCGTGCATCCACAGTACAATGCAGATCAAAAGAACTGCGGCCCAGCACAAGTATTTCAAAACGCGATCTCGCGCGCCTGGACGAAAAGCGAAAAGCAAAAATGGACTGCTGATCAGTATTGAACTGCTGAAAGGATTGGGCATCGGCAGCGGGAAAGTCGGACGCCATTCCCACATCTTGAAAAGCATTTCCCACATCTGCCGCGGAATGTAGTATGGCGAGAAGATTCCGTGGTTGTACCATGGCTCGTTCAGCACTCCGGGAATGCGTGCGTAGCCGAAATCGGAGATCGAATGAAAACGCGCGTAGTTGTAAATAAGCGTGGCGACACCGAGTACGAATGGTACGATGCAGAACCCTGCAGAAGCATGACCTTGACGGAGGGCTAAGCCAACAATGCCCGCGCCTAACGCTTCTTTCCGGTCAGGCTTCTGCATTTCGCTTTTCGCATCGGAACCTGCCCTGTTCCATAGCCAATATAGAAAAATCGGAGCCGTTAGAAGAATTTCCGTCCTGTTCCCGAATGCGAGTGCGAAGAAAGCTCCGGCGATCAAAGGCCTCCGGTTAACGACGGTAAAATAGATCGCTCCGAGCTCTCCGACCAGAGCGAATCCGATCGCTAACTGCCATGCGCCCCCAAAAGTAATGTTCGTCCACGTCCAGGTACCAAATAAAATCCCCAACGTCATAAGCACGGCGCGGGAACGACTGACCGGGTAGCTTCGCGCTATCAGCAACATGAACGCACAGCCTACGCCGGCACATATAGCTGCTATGAATGCCGACGGCATTTGCGAGATTAGTCCTCCGGCTTTCAAAATCGCGAACGGCAGCGTCGAAATGACTGCTCCGAATGGAAAGACCGAGTACCAAAAACCCTCGAACGGTACAAACTCGTTCAGCCACTGCGGCGGCTTCTCTGTAAAGCCAGCGCTGCCGTGCAAGAGATTCTCGGCAACGCGAAATGTGTAGTCGTAAAATGTGCCGGGTTTTGGATTTGAGAAGTAGTATATGAATGCCGAGACGGCTGAAAGTAATAAAACCAACCGGTTGCTGATGCTGTTCGCCGCGGGTGCGGACCCGGATGTCCGCTCTGCGTCATGCACCATAGATCTTTAGTTTGAATTCGTCGTTCGAAGTGTAAAGTTCTGCTCGTTTGCCTGAGACACGTTCGGATTGTTTAAGGATCATCGGGATCCCGCCATTTGGCACCGCTGTGCCGTATTCGCGTCGTTTGAAGATCGAAGCGATCTGGGGATTAAGCCGGAGCGTTACTCCGTACCTTATCGCCCGCGACCCAGGCGGAATAAAACCTTTTGTACGGCGTGCATTTATTACCTCGATCGAGCTGTCGTATATAAAAATGC
>JBJMGN010000152.1:0-5658 GCA_045807885.1 Pyrinomonadaceae bacterium
CGCGACACGTCCGTTTCGAAAGACGACGATAGGGCGTTTTGGCCCGGTACGCCGAGGCCCGGATAAAATATTGCGATTGCAAATGCCACGATGGCCGCGTAGTTCGGATACGTTTTTCTAAATATGCGGGTTGAATTCGCAACAAATATGGTAAGAATCGGATTCTTGAATCTCATCATGGCCTCCTTTAATTTGACTTGGGTTAATTCGTTTCCCGATAACTAGTGCGACGCCTCCAAGAAACAGAGGTCAAATATTTTCGCCGGGCGAATTTACTCTCTGACCGTGTAGAATTAGCGTGCAGAAAAAGCTACGACGGGCATGGGGTGCGAGACCAATTAGTGGTTGAAAAAGTTGACCTTTAATTTCCGCTAATATCGCTCTTATATTTGAGGGAAACCGCTTGGACGAGACTAGTAAACAAAACGATTGGCAGCAGGTAAGGAGTGTCTTCGAAGACGTTCTGGAACAGCCCGAAGAAGAACGACGGGCATACGCTCAGAAACTTTGCGGTGCCAATGACACCCTCTGGAATGAGGTCGAGTCGATGCTCGACTGGCATGGAAGTTCGGATTCTTTCCTTGAAACCCCCGCCGTCATTCAGATCGTTGAGGATAATCAACATCCCGATCAACTTATCGCCGGGCAGCGACTGCTGCATTACGAAATCCAAAAGCTGATCGGAAAAGGTGGCATGGGCGAGGTCTACCTTGCGCACGACACGAAGCTCGACCGGAACGTAGCGGTAAAGATCTTGCGCACTGACCTCTCGCCGCATGTTGGTGCAAGCGAACGACTGCTACGCGAGGCCCGGGCCGTCGCGCTGCTCGAACATCCGAATATCTGTCACATACACGAAATATCCGAAGCCGACGGGTTCAGCTTCATCGTGATGCAGTACGTTGTCGGTACAACGCTCGATTCCATTCTTTCTGGTCGCGGAATTGACATCGGTACCGCCCTAGATCTCGGCTCGCAGATCGCCGAAGGACTGGCGGAAGCACACTCCCGAGGAATTATTCATCGGGACATTAAACCCGCCAATATAATCATTTCTGAAAAGGGACATGCGAAGATACTCGATTTTGGCCTTGCCAAGTTCATCGAGGCCGAATCTCATGCGGACGCAGCCAGCCGAATGGAAAGTACAGGAGGCGTTATGGGCACCGTGCCATACATGTCCCCAGAGCAACTGCATGGCCGCGCGGTAGATGCTAGAACCGATGTTTTTAGCTTCGGCAGCTTATTTTTTGAAATGATAAGCGGCACTTCGCCGTTCAGACGCGACCGCAACGAAGACACGATCTCTGCGATTCTTACCGAGGAACCTGATTGGTCACAAGTTTCCCCCGTTCTGCGGCCGCTGCTCCAACGATGTCTCGCGAAGGATCGGGAAAATCGGTACGCGTCGGCAGGCAACGTAGCGGAAGCACTCGCGGCAGCACGGAACTGCATGCCGGTTACGGATTCTCGGGTGTCCGATACAACCAGCGCAAACGGCATCGATAGCAAAACAGCTCCGGTAGACGTAAAGACGAGGCCGTTATACAGGTGGCAAAGCGGACGAGAGAGAATTTTACGCCCTTCGCGGCCTTCCAGTGAGGATCCGTTAGGTACTTTCTCATCCCGCCTCCAACCCTGGCTTGCAATCGCTGGATCGGTGCTTATTCTGATGGCAATCCCTTTCGCCGTCATTTTTTGGCAAGGAGGGCTGCGATCAGCGAGTTCGCTCCACACCGTCGGCATGGACAACAATTACGATGCGAGTGGCAATATTTTAAACCGGTCAATAAGGCATTTTTGGATGCGGTCGGATGAAGAGCAATTGGCTTTCATTCGGGACAAGACTCAACAAGTCCAAAGTCTCATTGGCGACGAGCCAACTACACTTGATGATGAAGCTTTGCGAAGGATTCGGGATGAGATAAAGGATTATATAAGCGATAAGGACAGTGTATCGCAAAAGCCCTTCAAAGAAGGCCTTCGCTTGATTTACGGCCGGGCGACCCAATACGCACCATTGGTAATGCGAGCATACGAAAAGCAAAGAGTCCCGCCTGCTTTGGGGCTTTATCAAGCTATGGTTGAATCGGATTATCACGATTGCCCGGACTCTAGCGTCGTCCCAAAAGGAACAGGACCGGTTGGCTTATTCCAATTTCGAAGAAAGACTGCTCAGCTATACGGCATTACGCCCGAATTCTATTGTGATGTTGAAAGGCAATCCGAGGCTGCAGCCCGTTTCATGTCGGACTTAATCCGCGAATTCAGTGAATCACGGTCAAGTTCGACGCTTGCCCTACTTGGCTTCAATCAGGGAGCGAAACAAGTACGCAAGCACCTAGCCGGATTGCAAGCCCTCGGCATCGCCGAAAGAAGTTTTTGGACTATTTACCGCCATCGGCACGAATTACAGCCTGAGTTAACAAAGGAAGGAGAGTGGTACGTGTCGAATTTCTTCGCCGCTGCGATTATCGGCGAGAACCCAGCAGAGTTTGATCTCCTCACGCTACCTCTTTCGACGACAGAGCACAAACAACACTCGGAATGACCCGTCCCTTGAATCGGCGCTTTACATTTCTTCGGACACCAACTATTTTTGTGCGTGACCTTTGCATCAACGCGCACAAATGCCAGAGAGCAAAAAGCCCACGAGTACAGTCACGGAACAGCTAAAGCAATGGGGAGAGATATCGGGCACGGAAACCGATGCCGCCCTGCTGGATCTTGTTTACGCCGAACTGCATCGGCAGGCCCATCGCTATTTGCAAAGAGAGCGCGTCGGTCATACTCTCCAAACCACAGCTCTCGTTCACGAAGCCTACCTCAAACTATCGAAGCAGAAATCGTTTCCGTGGCAAAGCAGGTCACAGTTTTATGGCTTTGCCGCGACCATGATGCGTCAGATCCTCGTCGACCATGCTCGGTCAAAGCACCGCCTGCGCCGCGGCGGCCCACAAGATGACCTGAGACTCGAGACCGGATTTACATTGGCGGTCCGGGATGATCAGTTCAACCTTCTTGAACTGAATGAAGTATTGGAAAGTCTTGCAGAAAAGGATCCCGAGCTTGCCCGGATCGTTGAATTGCGGTTCTTTGCAGGTCTTGATGTAACGGAAACGGCCGAGGTTATGAATGTCTCCGAATCAACCATAAAACGTGGATGGGCTACGGCAAAGGCCTGGCTTCACCGCGAGTTAAGTCGCTAGGCCGATTTGCTTTTAATCAGCAAACGTATCGGCGAACCTATTGCATATTATCTTTTAGCGCTTTGGACCCAAGGAATCGATTTAACGGTTGTTCGATCCTAATGACGCAACCACGATGTTTCACGCATAAATCTATTTACGATCAGTGCAATTCCTGATAAACTGTTGCACTGCGAGAAGGGTGAACTGCGCCCGGTTTGAAGGCGAAAGGATAAAGTAACGTCTATTAACGAATTACGATTTACGATTCACGAAATATGCGTGGGACAGTTTGGGACAGTTCGCGAAATCCGCGATTCTTGTCCTAGGTGTCCTATAGGAGCGGGACGGGACAAACATCAGGGTTTTATGACATTTTTGTTCACGATTTGGTTGAATTTGCTCAGAACCCTGATGTTTGCGCCACTCTTGCGCCACCTCGATCACTGCGCCGGCGCGGCGCAAGAATCAGCGTTCTGGCAAAAAAAGTGTCTGGGACAGTGGGACAGTCTTAATCTTGTTCAGCCATCTGTTTTTTGATCTGGACTATGAAGGAACGGACGGCTTCGGATTCGACACTGTCGGGAAACAAGCGAAGAAAGGTTTCGTAAAGGGTGATCGCTTCCCTAAATTTCTTTTGCCGTTCGTACACGAGGCCGAGCAGTTGATAGACTGTCGGCGCATCCGCTCCAGTGCCGAGTTGTTTGACGGCGACGCTGAAATTTCGCGCAGCTTCGTCGTAATTACGCGTTTCGCCGGCCATATCACCTTCCCCAGCGGAGGCCTCGGCGCGTTCCTGGTAAAGCATTGCCAATGCGGTATATGCTTCCGGCTGAAACCCGCCGCCATTCGCGATCGCACGTTTGAAAGCGGCGATCGCCTTAGTTTCCTGGCCAAGGGCCTTCTGAATTCGCCCATCGACAGCCGCCGCTTCAGCATTTCGCGGGTTGAGCCTTAACGCAGCCTTTATCGCCTTGTCCGCACCTTCGTTGTCGCCCGCTTCACTAAGAATTCGGGCGAGCCCGATATGAGCATCGATATACGCCGGCTTTAATTTGATCGCCTTACGATAGGCTTCGGCCGCCTTTGCTCGGTCAACGACCGCAAGGCGCTCGGCCTCTTGAAAGGCTAGTTCGGTTTCGTCCGTTGTTTTTACCAGGGTTATCTGGTTCGAGCCTGCAAGGAGCGGTTTTGTCGCCTCTTTAAAGCCGTCGGCACGGACACGGACATTTTGCGGACCCGGGGGAGCATTCTTTATTTCAAGCGCGCCTGACGCGTCCGTTTTGCCGTACAACACGCCATTCAGCCAGACTGAGGCATTCGGTTCGGTTTTGATAAGTGCAGCGCGCTGTGCAGATAGCGAGATGGACGCGATCGATAAAACGAAAATGATGTTCAGGAAGAGCCGCATGTTAAATCCCTGTGATGCAGCGAAAAGGTCAACCGATACGCGCGAAATCTTCTCTGGTCTCGACTTCGTCGAATTCATCTGCGATACCGTCGCCGTCTTTGTCCTCGGCAAAGCACAATTTGATCAGCGGCGGGGCTATCAAAGTGGTCGCAACAGCCATGAAAAGCACCGAGGCGAAAAGCAACTTGTCGATGACGGCCATTCCTAGACCGATCTGCGCTACAACGATGCCGACCTCACCGCGGGGTATCATCCCGACGCCGACCTGTGCCATCTCGCGTCGCGTCATACCCCAGGCTCCAAGTCCGCCGCCGATGAATTTTGTGACGACAGCCGAAATAGTAATGATCAGCGCAAGTGCTACGGCCGAACCCTCACGAAAGACCGAAAGGTCGAGCTGCATGCCGATATTAACGAGGAAAAACGGCACCAAAAACTCGGTTACGCCGCTCGTCAACTGATGCATCTTGTAGTTGTCTTCTGTCGCCTCGGCCAGCGCCATACCGGCGAGAAATGCGCCGATTATTGCTGCCACGCCGAAATACATCGAGGCAAGCGAAAGTCCAAGGCATAGAAGCAATCCGATGTTGAAAAACGGCTTGCTGAGGTACAGTTTTTGAATACTAGGTGATATTCGCGTTATCAATTTCGAACCGAAAAGGCCCACAACGACGGTAAACAAAATGGCAAGGGCTGCGGTTTTCAGAAGCGACCCGACACTGACACCGCCACTTCCGACAGCCGATACGATCGACAAAATGATCAGGCCCAGAATGTCATCGATCACCGCCGCTCCTAGTATGATCCGCGACGTCTCGCGTTCTAGCAGGCCCAATCCAGCTAGCACGCGTGCTGTAATGCCGACAGAAGTTGCAACGAGAGCCGCACCGATAAACATCGCCTCAACCAACGATCCGCCCCAGGCGATTGCGATAAAATATCCGGCAACGAACGGAAAAACAACGCCCAAAACGCCGACCATTGTTGCTTTCTTGCCGACCTCGAAGATCGACTGCGGCTTGGTTTCAAGGCCGACGGTGAACAATAGAAAAATGACGC
>JBJMGN010000153.1:0-2823 GCA_045807885.1 Pyrinomonadaceae bacterium
TAACAACCACGTCAAGGTTATAAACCGTGCCGAACTCTTCCGCCTCGGTCTCTGCCGTACCGGTCATGCCGGAGAGCTTTTGATACATGCGGAAGTAATTCTGCAAGGTGATCGTCGCAAGCGTTTGGTTCTCGCGTTCGATCTTTACGCCTTCCTTTGCTTCGACCGCCTGGTGCAATCCATCAGACCAGCGGCGGCCCTGCATAAGACGTCCGGTGAAGTCGTCAACGATGATCACTTCGCCTTCCTGTACCACGTAATGGTGGTCGCGTTTGTAGAGCGTGTGAGCTTTCAACGCTTGCTCGACGCAATGGAGCAGCTCCATATTCGCCGGATCGTAAAGGTTGGAAACCCCGAGCAGCTTTTCAGCTTTAGTGACACCCTGCTCGGTCATTACGGACGAGTGGTTCTTTTCGTCGAGAAGGTAATCGCCCGTCGTGACCTTTGTCTCTTCATCCTTGTGGCCGCGCTCGAGGTGCGGGATCACTTCGTTAGCTGTGAAGTATTTATCCGTCGCGTCGTCGGTCGCACCGGAGATGATCAGGGGCGTACGAGCTTCGTCGATGAGGATCGAGTCGACTTCGTCAACGATCGCGAAATAATGATCTGGCTGGACAAGAGACTCGACGTCGAACTTCATATTGTCGCGGAGATAATCGAAGCCGAATTCATTATTCGTACCGTACGTAATGTCACAAGCGTATGCTTCCTTTCGCTCCACGTCGTCCATATCGTTCTGGATGCAGCCGACGTTGAGGCCCAGGAATTTGTGAATGCGGCCCATCCACTCCGCGTCGCGCGATGCGAGATAGTCGTTCACGGTAACAACATGAACGCCGCGGCCGGTCAAAGCGTTGAGATCCGAGGGCAGGGTCGCGACAAGTGTTTTACCTTCACCTGTACGCATTTCGGCAATTCGTCCCTGGTGAAGCGCGATGCCGCCGATCATCTGGACGTCGAAATGCCGCATTCCGGTTACGCGTCGCGAAGCTTCCCGCACGGTTGCGAAGGCCTCGGGAAGGAGTTGATGCAAGATCTCCTGCTCCGCCTTAACTCGCTCGACCTTGTCGTCGATCCCGTCAAGATGTTGAGAAATGATCTCTTTGAACTTCGTGGTTTGAGCCTTTAACTCATCGTCAGATAATTTTTCCAATTTGGGTTCCCAATCGCTGATCTCTGCAACGGTTGGTTTCACTTTTTTCAAGAAGATATCGCTCGATGAGCCGAAAACCTTTTTGACCAATTTGTCTGCAAAACTATTTACTGGCATGTTTCCTCTTTGCGGAAGCCCGGCCTTGATCGAGGCTAGCTTTGCCCCAAGGCTTCCTTTAGCCCTCCCTATCGGTCAGGCGTGTGCTGTTGATATTTGACGAGAATCGAGGAAATGAAATCCCTCTCGCCGCTACTTTG
The DNA here is from genome assembly GCA_045807885.1 of Pyrinomonadaceae bacterium. Taxonomy (GTDB): domain Bacteria; phylum Acidobacteriota; class Blastocatellia; order Pyrinomonadales; family Pyrinomonadaceae; genus OLB17. The sequence goes on from JBJMGN010000153.1 coordinate 1,411, forward strand.
CGTTGATAGCAAGCAGTGGCTCGAGGCCGGCTCTGGGAAGGTGCGTGACGATGAAAACCTGATCGTTCTCCGATCTGAAAGTGGTGGCTTCGCAAATTCGCAGGCGGGCCGAGGAGGCATCGGCCGACTTAAATTGCGCGTACGTTTTCGCGAGGTCGCCGACCAAATAAACGGCATCCTGCGGGGAACGTTTTCTTACGGATATATTGAGAGAAAATCCGGTTTTATCGAGCTTGAAATCAAACTTTGAATCGGTAACCTCAGTCGCACCGAATCGACTGTTCGGCATGCAATCGGCAAGCGAATAACCATCTGTCAATAGCTTGCTGAAGGACTCGAGCGACGGCCTGAGATTTTCGTTCTGAAGATCAAACTTATCAGCGCTGTAACTACCGACGCGGTTCGCAGCTACGCACGGAAGCTGTGTTGTTTGAGCAACCTCAAAAGCGTCACGATCCGAATCGAACTTACCCGCGCCTTTCAAACGTCGTAAACGTTCGAAAAAGATCTCGATATCCTGGAGATAATTCTGGAGCGAAACATGAACCGGTGAACGTTCGTCGTCCGGCTTTTTGTCAAGATCGTCTTTTACTTCGATCTCGTCGATCAGTTCGAAATTTCGAGTAGTCGCCGAATGAGCAAATGCCTGCGGTGCGGCGCCACCAACCACCAACAGGCCGAGGTACACACCGAGTGTCGTGAGGATCAAAAGAGAGTTTTGGTTCTTTCGAGAATTCAAAGTTTATTTTGCCGACGTATCGCTTGGCCCGGCAATATTTGCGATGCCGTTGGGTTTCTTCATTTCAGCCGCTTGTTCGGCAAGCTTTCGTTGGATCATCGGATGCGCGATCGCCTTAGGAACGACAAAGGTGATCACAAGCTTCTTTCCAATCGTTTCGGTCTTAACGCCGTCTAAAAGTATCAGATCGTCTTTATCATCGGCACTTGCATTTTCACCTTGCTTTCGCTGCTTTGCGAACGAGATCAGCAGATCGAGACTCGTTTTCCTCTGCTTCGCAAGCGAATCGTTATCCAAGTCCGACTGAAATGATGCCTGAATGTTGTCCTTGTCTTGCTGGAATGTGAAATTCAATTCTTTGCCGATAACATCCTTGATGTACGCAAGGTAACCTGCTTCGTTGATCGCTTCGATCGAGTCCTTTACAACATTTACTAAGGCTTCATCAGTACCAGCGGTCTTCACATACCGGAACGTTTTTGGATCCAACCGGCCGTTCTTATCAAGCTTTCCGATCCCGTTAACCATGAACTCGCTTTCGAGATTAAGTTGGCCCTTTTCGCGAATCGCGTTTATCGTGTTCCCGAGTTCTGCCATCGGCCGTTTGTTGATCTCAACCGCTGCAACAGGGTCAGAGATTGGCGCTGTATTCGTATTTGCGTTCGTATTCGAAT
>JBJMGN010000154.1:0-4332 GCA_045807885.1 Pyrinomonadaceae bacterium
CGCCCCCGGCAGGATTCGAACCTGCGACCTACGGCTTAGAAGGCCGGTGCTCTATCCAACTGAGCTACGGGAGCATATCAAATAGCAATCTAAAATACTAGCCATTGGCCGATAACAAGTCAATGTTTACGCGGCCGAAGCCTTTTGTTCGCTGATCTTCGCCAGCATCGCTTCGAATACCTCGGTCAGGTCGAGTTCACTGGTGTCGATCACTACTGCGTCTTCGGCAATCGTGAGGGGCGAATCGGCTCGCGAGACGTCACGCTCGTCACGCTCGTTGATCTCAGCCAACGTTTGTTCATAGGTCGAAACGCGACCCTTTGCTTTGTCTTCCTCAAAACGTCGGCGAGCACGAGCTTCGGGTTTTGCCGTCAGGAAGAACTTAATATCGGCATCGGGGAAAACCACGCTGCCGATATCGCGGCCTTCGAGAACGCATCCTTTTGGAGCGGCGTTTCCGATCTCACGTTGATGCCGCACCATCACTTTCCTTACTTCCGAGTTCGTCGAAACGACCGACGCGGCTTGAGCGATCTCCAATGTGCGGATTTCGCCGGTGACTTCTATTCCATCAAGAAGGATCTTCAGGGCATCCGGTTCGCCAATAAGATCAATCTTTGCCTTCTCGGCGATCTCGGCAACCTTTTCATTATCGCTGAAGTCGAAACCCGTACGAATAACCGCCAATGCGACCGCCCGATACATCGCTCCGGTGTCGAGATAGAGCAGGCCAAGCTTTTTGGCAAGCATCTTTCCGAGCGTTGATTTTCCGGCGCCGGAAGGGCCGTCGATCGCAATTATCATCGTTTCACTGAATCGTCTTCTTTATCTTCGGCGGTAGTTTATCAAATACCAGCCGGTAAGACTCCGCGATAAGGTCTTTCAGTTCCTTCGGCGTGACAGCTTTTTGGTTAGAGATATGCACCCATTTGTAACGACCAACGTAGGCAGCCGGATCGATGCCTTGGCGCTCGATCAATTCATCGAATTTCTGCGGCGTACATTTGAAGGACATTCCGCCGCCTCCGTCGGCGCCGGTGACACAAAACATCTTCGCCCCGACCGAAAAGCAAAGATCAGCTCCCCATTTGATGTCCTCGGTCGCCCTGGGAAATGAAAGGCAATATTTGCGTAGTTGTTCGAGGTTCATGCCGCCCCTAAGCTTTGATCTTTCGTCTTTCGTTCTCGATGCCCCGTGCGAGCAGCATCTTGATCAGACTTTGATATGGAACGTCATAGCTATTCGCCATCGCCTTGAGCGTTCCGATCATCCCCTCTGGCAAGCGAAGCGAGATGGATTTAAGAGATGGTTTCAGATCGGGCAAGTCCAGCCTTTTTGCTTTGCTGAGATCAAAGTAATCCAGCGGCGAATCCGACTCCCAAAAATCTCGCTCACGGTCTTCGTCTTTAAATTTCGGTATTTTTTTCATACTGCTTATAGAATGTTCGTTCTTTCCGATTCATGTCACGAGCCGAGATGACCCGTAAAAGATCTTTACGTCTGGTGAAAACAACAGTTAGGAAACGTCCCGATGCCGTGATCCCAAACGCGGCGAAGCGGCTCTGAATGTCCGAGTGGTTGATATCGTCCGCCAGTAACAACGGTGCGTTGAAAAATATTTCCTCACACTCGCCGTCCGTTACGTCATGCTTTTGAAGGTTCTTGCCCGCATTTCCCTCGTCCCAATCGAATCCGCGAAAATCGAAGAGACTCTCCATAAGATAGGCATATTGTATATCACAACAATATACAACGCAATTTCTAGTTACAGACCGCTGACATCGCTCTTATTGTTTTTGTGACATCATCGGCCGACACATCCAGATGCGTGACCATCCGAATTTGATCCCCAAATCCGACGGCCAACACTCCCAAAAGTCCCAACGCACCGACGATCTCGGCCGACAGCTTTCCGGTGCCGGAAATATCGAAGATGACGATGTTAGTTACAACCTTTGCAACGTCGATACTGATACCCGGAATGTCGGCCAATCCTTCAGCCAATCGTTTGGCATTTTCGTGATCTTTGTAAAGCCTTTTCGGGCTCTCTTCGAGAGCAATCAGGCCGGCCGCGGCAAGAATTCCGACCTGCCGCATTCCTCCGCCGAGACGCTTTCGCCAAATATGAGCTTCCTTTATGAAATCCTTTGTGCCGAGAAGTATCGAGCCGGCAGGAGCGCCGAGGCCTTTGGAAAGGGTGACCATCACGGAATCGCACATGCGTATCAGCTCCGCGACCGATTCTTTTAACGCTACGGAAGCATTAAATATACGTGCGCCATCCATATGAACCGGCAGTCCGACCTCATGGGCCTTTTCGCAAACGTCCTCACATTGAGCGGCGGTCATAACGCTGCCGCCCGCGAAGTTGTGCGTGTTCTCGAGGCAAATAAGAGCCGTGGCTGCCTGGTAATATGGCGGATCGATCTTTAACGATGGCTTTATCTCGTCCCAGGTCAGGTGGCCGGAGCCGTCACCGCTTTTTATGGCCCGGATCGTGACGCCGGAGATCACTGCGGCCGCGCCAAGCTCGTAATTCAAGATATGCCCGCGGTCTTCGGTTACGATCTCTTGCCCCGGTTTTGTATGGACCTTAACCGCGATCTCGTTGCCCATGCAGCCGGTCGGCACCCACAACGCGGCTTCTTTTTCAAAAATTTCGGTGGCCCGTTCCTGCAGACGGTTCACTGTCGGGTCGTCGCCAAAGACATCGTCGCCGACCTCGGCCTTCGCCATCGCAGAGCGCATTTTATCTGACGGTTTGGTAACTGTATCGCTTCGTAGGTCGATCATTAGATGTTTGGATTTTGCCACGGAACTACCGATTGCAGAAGCGCGCACGAAGATCGGGCGTTAGCAGTATGTGAAAGTACGAGTCTATTGGCCAATAGTTTCCGCAATTCTGAGTTGAAAGTTACGCCCTTACTAACGTGCGGGCTTCTGCAATTGAATTCACACTGGTCTAGTGCGGGCGTCGGCATTCATGCGCTACAATCAGCACGCCTAAGTAAAATCTCTAACAAAATTACAGTCGAGCGAACGAAATGAAAAACCGAACCGCGGCATTTGTCGCGATCATTGTTAACGTAGCAATTTTCAATTCGAATTTAATTTCACAGTCGACCGGCGCGCCGGGAATGAGAAAAGGTTCGGGCGTCGTTGTTATCAAAGCCGCGCGGATTATAGACGGTACGGGTGCCGCACCGATATTGAACGGCGTGGTGGTCGTGAGCGATGACAAGATAATGGCAGTCGGTTCGCTTGCTTCGATAACGATACCGGCGGGTTCGCGGACGATCGATCTGGGCGACGCGACGCTGATGCCGGGTTTCATCGACGCTCATACGCATATTGTGGGCCGCGTTCTCGGCGACCCCGAAGGGCAGAACGCGTTTGTCCACGATTACGAGTCGATGGGTGCCATACTCGCGGTTGCGAACGCAGAGAAAACCTTAATGGCCGGATTTACCACGATCCGAAATGTCGGCGCGCCGAATTTCGACGACATGGCGATCCGTAAAGCGATCAACGAAGGCTGGATCGCGGGGCCGCGTATCATGACAGCGGGACATTCGTTCGGCATCACCGGCGGGCATTGCGACGATAACGCCTACAAGCCCGGGCTTGCCGATAACGACTATCGCACCGGCGTTGCAGATGGGCCGGACGAAGGCCGTAAGGCTGTCCGCTATCAAGTGAAGTACGGAGCGGACGTGATCAAGATCTGCGCCACGGGCGGCGTCTTGAGCGAAGGCGATGCTGTCGGCGCGACGCAATACACATACGAAGAAGTAAAGGCGATCGTAGATGAAGCAGCGAAACTTGAGAGAAAGGTTGCGGCCCACGCACACGGCACGGAAGGGATAAAGATCGCCGTTCGCGCTGGTGTTGCGTCTATCGAGCACGGCTCATTTTTGGATGAAGAAGGCGCTAAATTGATGGCGCAGAAGGGCACATATCTTGTCCCGACCCTGATGGCGGGTGAAGGCGTCGAACGCCTTGCGAAGAGCGGGGTTTTGAAGGGATTCCGAGGTGAGAAAGCATTGGCTGCCGCGGACGCGATGCGCCACGCGATCAGGATCGCGGTTGCGAACAAAGTGCTGATAGCCCTTGGAACCGATGCTGGCGTGGTCCCGCACGGTTCAAACGGGCACGAATTTGTGTTGATGGTCGAATGGGGCGGACTCACGCCGATGCAGTCAATCATGGCCGGAACATCGAGCGCCGCAAAGTTGCTCGGCTGGGACAAAACAATTGGTACGCTTCAGTCAGGGAAGATCGCCGACATCGTGGCGGTGCCGGGAAATCCGCTGACTGATATCAAGAAAATG
>JBJMGN010000155.1:0-6565 GCA_045807885.1 Pyrinomonadaceae bacterium
TGTAATTGGTGCGCGCATTCGGTGTTAGCTCCAAATGCCATGTTTTAACGCCACTTTTAACGGTTTCTTCACCGAGGTATTTGATCGAGTAATTTTGCTTTAATTGTGCACGGGACATATTCATGAATGCTAACGCGCTGCCAGCCTTCGCATTCCCCTTTGCGCTATCCGTAGTGCCCTTATAGGCCTGGCCTAGCTCAGGTCTATACACTATATACTGTTTGTCGATCACAGCAAGCGATTCTTTCCTTGGTCTTGTCCAATCGATCCGCACCGCGGGATCCTTGCCACGAATTGGCAAATAAGCTGCGGTTCCTTCATCGGTATCGGAAACACCGAGTTGCGAGTTTGCTTTTACCATCGTCACGCTTGCGCGGAGTGAGGTAAGGGCCTTATTATGCTCGTCCATTCGTGCCAGGATGGTATTGATGATGTTTTGCCCGGAGGCATTAATGATTCCGCCTGCAAAAATAACAAAGCCGATCAATAACGTCGGTATCAACTTTTTAGATTTTGTCATGTGCATCAATTTCATATCGAGGATTCACTTATATTCGATCTCATAGACCGTCGCGCCCTCGGCATTTTTAGTCTCCCGCCATCCGACCATCTCCGCTCCCGCTTCTCCCGTGATCTCGCGGACCCGCCGCTGAAGGAAATCGTTATTGACTGGAAACTCCTGGGGTTTGACTACGATCAGCCTTGTTCGGGTTGCAACCATTCCACTTCCCGTAAACCATGATTTCGGTGTCAGAAAAATGAATGCGACGATCGCGAGACAGAAAATAACATAGACCGACGTCTCGCGGCTGTAATCCCAAAGAATAAAATTCTTCAGTTTTCCCATCTTCGAATTCAATTTTCAACGTGACCGTCACGCATTCGGACGATCCGCGAACAAACAGCCGCAGCTTCGGGATTATGAGTGATCATGATGATCGTTTGCTGATACTTCGCATTCAGCTCTTTGAACATCTCCAGGACGATCGCCGAATTTTCCGTATCCAAATTCCCAGTCGGTTCATCGGCCAAAATTATCGCCGGACTGTTAATTATCGCACGTGCGAGGGCAACCCGCTGCTGTTCGCCGCCAGAAAGCTCAAGCGGCTTGTGCTTCATCTTGCCTTCAAGTTTCAAAAGCCCGAGAACTTCGCGGCGACGCTCGGCGCTGTGATTCCCATTTCCGGTGTGTATTTTTTCCGCGAGTTTCAGGTTGCCGTCCGCTGTCAGCGTCGGAAACAAATTGAATCGTTGAAAAACGAATCCGATCTTGCGCCGGCGGATGTCCGTGCGTTTTGCATCGGAAACTTTCGAGAGGTCTTCGCCGTCGATGTGGATCGACCCGCTGGTCGGCGAAAGCAACCCGCCGAGAAGATGGAGCAGCGTCGATTTTCCGCAGCCCGAAGGGCCCATTATAGCCACGAATTCGCCGTGGTCGATGTCGAGCGTTATACCCCGCAATGCGGGCACATCGAGTTTCCCGATCTTATAAGTCTTTGTAAGTTCTTTGGTCTGAAGGATCACGTATTTCTAAAGATCTATTGGATGCGCGCGGGAGTGTTCGAATTAGAAGCGGCCGGCTGTGCGGCCGTCAGCTGCTGCAGTTTTTTGTCCAGGTCAACTTCTTCGAGCTGCCATGAATTCTGAAGGACGAATGCCGTCACCGGATACACCTCACCGATCATCACGTCCCCGGGTGTCTGGTAACGCAGCCGCATCGAATATCCTTCCTGCGGGCGCGTCACCTGTATCTCAAGCGGCAATTTCTTAAATTCGCCAGTGCTGGAAAGGTCACCCTCGCGTCCATAAACGATGTCGGACGAGATCTCGCCTTTTACGTCAAACAGCTGCTGCCGCGCGAGTCGGACGACCCCAACGCGGTCGAACCAGAATCGACGCAGGATCTTCAGGTCGCCGTTGTCTGCGCGTTTATACTCGTCGAGAAGATAATAACCGCGCGTGACCGAACTCTTGACCGATTTTTTGTCCTCTGACTTTTCGTCCTCGATCTGATAGATCGTGCTTTGAGTATAGAGATTATTCTGATCGATCGGCCTTACCAGCATCGCGTCGGTGAAATGCTGAGGGCGGAGATTCGCAAAAGCGTTGAGCGTTTTCGCCGCCGCTACGTCGCCTTTAGCCTGATCGAGATTCTGCTGCAGCTTTGAATAATCTGCGTCATTCGTTCCGATCACAAACTTTTTATATCGCCCGTCGCCACCGTCCTGCAGAATCGCGACCCGAAATTTCTCACCATTGGACGTCATTTGTGCAACGTCGGATTTAATTACCGGCACCTGCACTTTCATCAGAATATTCGCCGGCCGCTGGATAACGATCTCGCCGTCCGCTTCGCGATATACTTCTTTGCTTCCGAACTGAGCAAACGAATTGTCCTCAAATCTGAGGTACATTTTGGCGCGCATCGAACCCACGCGAGCATACCGGTCAACCTCGCTTTTCAGCTGTTCGATCCCGGCGTCCTCGGTTCGCAGCAAGGTGGCGGTCGTCTTCTTGTTCTTAATGATGCAGCCCGTTGCAAACGCCGTGAGAACGGCAAGTAAAAGAACAAGCAAATATCTGTGATTTAAAACGAACATCTTCGACTATTGGCTGCGTAACGACCACCGAGTCGAGCGCGATGTGGCTCGGTGTCCGCAAGACACTAAATGTTAGATATTAACACGCGGTTTTGGGTATGCCTAACCTAAAAAATGAAGCGGCACACCCGGTTTTTGATGCCGTGTGTGCCGCGATCACTGCTTTTAGAAGTTAAAGAATTTAAGGGGCGAAAACGCCCGGATCACGTGTCAAATAATCCTGCATTGTGTATGAGAACATGATCGCCAGCCAGAAAAAGCTCGCTACGGCCGAAAGCCCGATCATCCGAGGGCTCCAGTAAACGTGCATGAAGAAAAGCATGACGCACGTCATTTTCGTGAACGCGATAAGTAGCGCAACAAGGGTGTTCGCACCCGGGAAAATGAAGTCCAGGTCCACCGTTGCCGCAAAATAAGTGAGTATCGTCCCCACGACCAGCACCATAAAGACCCCGAGATATTTCGGGATATTCATATGATCATGCTCGATATGTTCGTGTTGGTGGTGTTCGTTTTCGTGGTTCGCCATAATGATCACCTAATGCATGAAGTGTCGCCCGAGCAGATAGAGCAGCGGGAACAGGAATATCCAAACTATATCGACAAAGTGCCAATAGAGGCCGGACATCTCGACCGGCATGTAGTAATCCTCGTTAAAGGTGCCGCGCCATGCAACGATCAGCAGCCAGGTCATCAGCGCCAGCCCGACGATCATGTGCAGAGCGTGGAGGCCCGTCATCACGAAGTACAAATAGTAGAAAATACGTACTTTGTCGCGGAACTTATTACCATCGATCTGGCCGTTCGAGAAATATCCAATCCTTTCGGCAGAGGTCAGAAAACCTTCATCCTGAGCCAGTTTCACCAGCGAGCAGTCAGCCCATTGAAACTCGCCACGCGGGTTCGGATGCTCGACCGCCGGAGCATTGTGATCGACTTCCCAGCAGGGCTTTGCAGATTCGTGAACGGCATTCGGATCGGCCTTTATGCGCTTGTTCCAGCCCTGGACCGGTACGAGCCCGTGGTTGTATTTATCCGTGTACTCGATCGTCTTTACGCCGAGGAACGTCGCACCGAAAACCATGGTCAGCAGGATCATGATCACCTGCATATTTCGATTGTTTTTCTGCGCGTAATAAACCGTTAACGCCATCGTCAACGAACTGACGATCAGCACCAGGGTGTTAAGGCCGCCCCAAAAAGCGTCGAGGTGATTACTGCCCGCGGCGAACGCCATCGGGTAACGCGACCGAAAGACCAAATATGCCGTAAAGAGCCCGCCGAAGAACATGATCTCCTGCACGAGGAACATCCACATCCCGATCGAGACGGACTCTTCCTGCTGGCCCATGTCTTCAAACTGGTGCTGAAGGCCCGGCTCGTGATAATGAAACTTTCCTGTTTCTGAATGTGACGACATAGTCTATTTTCGAATTGCAACTCGCGATTTGCGACCGCGTTCCGCTGCTGCAAATCGCTAAGGCCTCAAGTGACCGCAAATCGAATTTCGCAGATCAATCAAATAGTCCGCACGGATTCCCTTGCCCGAGCGCCCTCGAGATCGAGCCCGCTTTCTTCACCAAACTCGTACGCTTCCCAGGTAACAACCGGCATCTGCTCGAAGTTCTCGGTCGGAGGAGGCGATGAAGTACGCCATTCAAGCCCCGGGAGCATCCACGGATTGTCGCCCGCATCCCGACCCGAGATCAGCGATTGCGTTAAATAGATCAGCGGCAAGATCAAGCCCACGCCAAGCACGGAAGCACCGGCCGTTGAAAAGATATTGAGCACTTGAAACTGCGCCGGATACGACGCATAACGCCGCGGCATTCCCATATATCCGAGAATGAACTGCGGAAAGAACGTAAGGTTAAATCCTATAAAGACGAGCATGGCCGAGATCTTTCCCCAAAATTCGGAATACATCTTGCCGGTCATCTTTGGCCACCAATAATGGAGGCCGCCAAGATACGCGATAACCTGCCCGCCGACCATTACATAATGGAAGTGAGCAACGACAAAATAGGTGTCTGTCAGATGCACGGTCAGGCCGATCGATCCGAGGAACAATCCGGTAAGGCCGCCGATCAAAAATAGTCCCATGAACCCGATCCCGTAAAGCATGGGAGTATCGAACGACACCGAACCTTTGTACATCGTCGCCGTCCAGTTGAACATCTTGATCGCGGAGGGCACTGCCACGACCATCGTCAGGAACGAAAAAACCAATCCTGCATAGATCGACTGTCCACTGACGAACATATGGTGGCCCCAGACAAGGAAGCCAAATACCGCAATAGCGATGGACGAAAAAGCAATGAATTCGTAGCCGAAGATCTTCTTTCGCGAAAAGTTTGAGATCAGCTCGGAGATCACACCCATGCCGGGCAGGATCATAATGTAGACCGCCGGATGCGAATAGAACCAGAACATGTGCTGGAACAGTATCGGATCGCCTCCGATCGCGGGGTCGAAGATCCCAACGTGTGCGAACCGTTCGATCGCAAGCAGCAAAACCGTGATCGCGATGACCGGCGTGCCCAGGATCATGACAAGGCTGGTAGCATATTGCGCCCAGACGAACAGCGGCAGCCGGAACCACGTCATTCCAGGAGCACGCATCGTATGTACCGTGACGATGAAATTGAGCCCGGTCAGGATCGATGAAAATCCATTGATAAAGATGCCGAGGCCAACCGCCATTACATAAGTATTGGAAAACGTCGTGCTGTACGGTGTGTAAAACGTCCAGCCGGTGTCGACGCCGCCCTGCAACATGGCCCAAATCGTGAAACCGCCTCCGATCCAGTAAATATAAAGGCTCAAAAGATTGATACGCGGAAGCGCGAGGTCCTTTGCCCCGATCATTATCGGCAGCAGAAAGTTACCGAGCACGGCCGGGATCGACGGTATCAGGAAGAAAAAGATCATCAGGATACCATGAGCAGTAAAGACCTTGTTGTAAGTGCCGGTTTGCAGCAGGTCGCTGGCTGGGGTCAGAAGCTCAAGGCGAATAGCAGAAGCAAAAATACCACCGGCCATAAAGAACAGCGAGATCGTGGCCAGATACATGATCGCGATCCGCTTATGGTCCTTAGTAAGGAGCCACGACTTGAGCGTGAAACCGTTGTTAAGGTAATTCAGTTTTGGTGGGCCGCTATATTCGGCCGTCATTGCGTCTTGCATAAAAACCTATCTATTTGCCGGGCCGGGAGCGTTAGGATTACTGCCCTGCGTATTCGCCTGGCCACGGTCAGCACGCCGCGGAGTCAGCGTGTTTGAATTAGATTGCACATTCGATCCCGTATTTGCCGCTGAGTTGCTTGCCGGCTGCGAGGTCCCTGTCGTACCGGCCACACCGCTTAACGACTTGATATACGCAACCAATGAAACCAGCTGCTCCTCCGAAACCTGGCCCTTGAAAGTTGGCATGATCGGCTGAAATCCTTCAACGACCTGCGAGCCGGGGTTCAGGATCGAATTTCGAATATACTCGTCATTCGCAATTACCGTTCCGCCGCCAGCGAGTTTAACTTCCTTGCCGTAGATACCTTCGAGCTTGGCGCCTCTCTGCTGCGGGCCGCCTGCATGGCACGAAGCACAGCCGAGTTTATTCTCGAAAAGGTCACGACCCTGTTCAACCGGCGTCTGACCGGAAATATTTCCCTCGAGCCAGTTGTCGAAATCCCGCTGCTCCATTACGTATACGTAACCGCCCATTCCCGAATGGTTCAGGCCGCAATATTCAGCGCAGAACAAGTGATATTTGCCGGGCTTTGTCGCTTCAAACCAGAGATACGTGTAGCGCCCTGGCACGACGTCGGCCTTTGTGCGGAATGCAGGGATCGAAAAATCGTGAAGCACATCTTCGGTCGTCATCGTTAGCTTCACCTTTCGCCCGACCGGAATATGAAGTTCATTGATCTCGCGCTGGCCGGTCTCGTGCTGGGCTTTCCACATCCATT
>JBJMGN010000156.1:0-6934 GCA_045807885.1 Pyrinomonadaceae bacterium
AATGCACCGAACGCGTTCAATGTTCCCTCGCCTTTCGCGATCTCATTGTTTCGCGGATCTTTCACCGACCAGGTCAGTCCGGATGCCGCATCCGCCAGGCCTTCCAAGTCGCCAAGTTTCCCGGCCGTCAATTTTCGTATATAACCTTTGACCGCGACCTCTTCTTTCGGCTTGTACATCTTGCGGTCGTCGAAGACGAACCAGCGAAGCGAATCGCTTTCGGATTTCTTGTACCAGGTGCCTGTGTCCTGCCAATAATATTCGGTATTTTCCGGAAGGAAAGCTGTGTCCTTTCCACGTTTCGCCAAAAGCAAATTCATCCCCTTTTGGGAAACTTCCTCTGAAAGTGACAAGCGCAGAACGCCGTTGGCGCCGGTAGATGAATTCTGCGCCGGTTCGACAGGTTCACTCGTCAGTTCCGTACCGTCTTCGTTAAACGATTCGACGTCGCCGGCATTCGGCCCGCTTCCGCCCGCGACCCATTCCCAGATCGTTTCGATCCAACCCTTTTCCTTCGCAAGAGTGACGCCTTCAGACGTTCCGCCGTCAGAAAGGCTAAGGCCGCCACTCTTACTTCCGTTCGGATAGATCGAAAGCTCGACCCCGCTAAGTGGCTTTCCTGTCGCCAGCTCGGTTGCAAGGCCAACCAGCTCGGTATTGTCGACAAAGGCATCAAGGCCGATCTGCGTCGATTGAACCCATGTGAAGATGCGCGTGCGGTCGTATTTGTCGCGCCGGACCGTAGGCTCGATATCGAGGATCACATTGCCAAAGCCGCCGCTGAGAGCTTTCGCAATATCGATTCGCGTCTCGACCATCTCGTCCGGTGTATTTTTGATCGCGACGACATCGTCCGCGACCAGCGTTCCCGGGATTTTAGGCCGCTGATTGTCGTCGTAACCAAGCCGTCGGTAATACTGCGTAAATTGGTTCCAATCCTGCGGATTCACTTTGTACATTCGCACGCGTGCCGCCGAGTGGTTCGTCGAATAGATCGAAAATGTAGTTTTCGAAGTCGGATCGAGCACCGTCATCGCTCCGCCTTGTGCGTAAAAAGTTTGCTCAGCAGAACCAACTTTGATCGTCGCGGTCGCGGGAGCGAACAGGGTCTGGCCGAAGATATCGGTCAATCCTTGATCGACCGTGATCCGATACGTAGTACGGCCTTTTTTGTAGCCCTGCAACGTAAGCATGTTGCCGTTCGGATAGATGTTTAGCCCCTCGACCGGCGGATCGATCTTCACCATCTCCTTTGAGAATTTGGTGCCGTCGATCGCGTTGCTGAACTCCAGATACCACTCAGTGAATGGCGAACAATTAGGATTTTGGGCCCAGCCGCAATAGCCGCGGCCAAGCTTGAACGGCCCATAGGTGACGAACTGAAATGTTTGAGGTGCGGTCGTCGCGAGCGGGCCTTCCGCTGAAGGTGTTCCTTTCTCGACATTGACCACGATCGGCGAGGCGGCTGGCAGTGCATTCGCCGTCGAACCGTCAGCAGTGACCGCACGAAACGCGATCCAGCGTCCCGGTTGCGATTCCTTGGCATAGTACGCGATCGTTCCGTCCGCACCGATCTCCTGTTGGGTCGCGAGGCGGACAGGAACCTTTCTGCCTCCGCCGCTGACCGATATGGTTCGAATCACAGCCTCCGGATTTATAGCTTGATCAAATCTAATGAACATCAGCGCGTCGCGTCGAACGGTCTGACCTTGCGGGATCATCTGCTCGACTTTCGGCGGCGGGGTCGTAAATGTCCAAACAAAATCTTTCTGCAGTACCTGACCGGTCGCGGACTTTGTTCCGGCGGGAACGCGAGCCATGAATTTCGTCGCCATCGGGAAACGCTTGTCCGTATCGAACATCAGCGTCTTCGTGCCCAACCAGCGCCAACGGCCTTCGACCTGTGGTGTAAGTTCCACAGGAGCATACTTCGCGGCCTCTTCCTGTGACGTCACAGCGACCATTGGCTGCGAAAATGTGACGCCAAGATCCGGCGCAAGCGGTACCTGGCCTTCGGGTGAGAATCGGACTACTTCGAGAGCTGTTTTGGCTCCATCGACAGAAGGCAAAGCTCTTTGCTCGTCCGACGGAAACTTAACGGGAATACGATTGCCTGTTTTCGGCGCTGGGAGCGTCCCGATGCGTTTTGCGAATTCGGTCTTGTCGTCCGGGTCAGATTTGATCGCCGGAAGACGACCCAGCAAGCGGCCCGCTTCGTCTTCGGAGATCGCATCAGCAATCGCAAGCGGCTGCTTTTCGCGTTTTTCGGCGCCTTCCACACCCTCGCTCAAACGAAACGTTAGTCCCGGTGGGGCCTTTTCAAGCTTGTTATCCATTGCTTTCCCAATTATCTGGGCCTGTGCCGCGCCCGCGAATGGCAAAAACATCGACCAAACGATGGAGAGCGTAATGATACCCGATACAATTTCCCTCATATAAGAAAACCCCTTCCCTATGTTGCCCGGCTGCGATGTTTGATATTACTGCAACTTCGGATGCCGGCCGACCTCGTCCGGTTCGTTCACCGGCCGGCCTTCCATTGTTTTGAACGCCCGAACGCTCAACTTCTTGCACCGGTGAGGTGCCGCCCTTCCCAACGCTGTTTCACATTCGAAAAATCGCAAATACTGATATACTGAATCCCAGAAAATGCAACTTACGCAGTCGAATTGTCGTAGTGGTTTGGCGTGTAGTGCGTTAAATACCGCATTCTAGGAGCAGAAAAGATGGGACTGTGGGCGAGATTAACAAGAGTTTTTAGGGCGAGTACCGGAGCCGCGTTGGACAGGATAGAGAATCCGGAGTTGGTGCTGCAACAAACGATCCGCGACATGCGTGATCGCGTGCCGGAGCTGAACAATTCAGTGGCGCAAGTGATGGCGACAGAAAGGCTTCTGTTAAAAAACCACGAAAATCTTGAAAAGCAGGTCGTCGACCTGGATTCGAAGATCAAAGCTTCTGTAAAAATGGGCCGCGATGATATCGCAACCGCATATATCGGTCAGCTTCAGCAGGCACAGCTTGATAAGGAACGCACTTCGGCTCAGCTCGAACACGCCTCGCTAGCGTCAAAGCAAGCGCTCAAGGCGCGCGACAATTACGTCCTTAACATGAAAAAGCGCACCGCCGAGGCGATGCAGCTTATTTCGGCCGCGAAGCAAGCGAAATTGCAGGAGCAGCTTGCTCAGACCATGGAAACGTTCAACATCGGCGACGACGCTTCGACGTTTAACGAAATGCGTGAGAAGATCGACCGTCGCGTGGCTGCTGCAGAAGCAAAGCTCCAGCTGGGCTCTTCTTCCGTAGATTCCCAAATGGCAGATATCGAGCGCGAGGCAATGGACATCCAGCTTCAGGACAAGCTTCTCGAATATAAGCAACAGATGGGATTGCTCGGTTCCGGATCGGGAAATGCGGGCGGTAAGCAGATCACGGCCGGCTCCGACGAGAAGGTTCTTGAGGATGTTATCGTAAAAGAAACGAACGAAGCGGCTAACTGAGATTTTAGTCCAAACTCCGACGCGAATTTAAGCATCTAGTAATTATGGCGGACCTGGCCAAGTACCAGCGGGATCTACAACGATTCGAGCAAAGCTACGCAAAGGAAGCGATCAAGGAACCGATCAATTTTTGGGGCCTTGCCGGTTTCGCCGTTGCCGCAGCATATTCCTTTAGTGTGATTCCGCTGCTGATCGCATTGATAGCTGAGATCGCCTATATTATGGTGTTGCCGAACCTCCCTTGGTATCGTCAGCTCGTTCAAACACGGGAAAAGCAGCGATTATTCAAGGCCGCAAAGGATGCTCGTGAAAAGCTGATCAAGACCTTTACTCCAAGGGAACGAGAGGCGGTCGAGTACCTACGCTGGCTAAAGGAAAAGATCCAGGACAATTACAAGAAATTCACCGGAGCTGCCTCGCTTCCATCGAATTTGAGGACACTAGATCAGCGCTGGGAGGATTTCGTCGACTTGCTTGATGTTTACAGACGTCGAAAACAGCATTTGAAATCGATAAATCGCCAGGCGGTGCACAACCAGCTTTCCCAGGCGTATCGAGCCGCGGAAAGCGCGACGGACGACAAGACCAAACGTATCCAGCAGACAAATGTTGAGATCCTAAAACGCCGGATCGCCTCATTCGACGAGATAGAACGCAGCGTCAAGCTCGTTGAAGGACAGCTTCAGTCTATCGAAAACTTCTTCAGCTACCTGAACGACGAGATCGTCACAATGTCCACGCCGGAAAAATTCTCGCTTTTGGATTTCGAGCAGCTTTCCGATTCCATCGCGATGACGAAGCAGATGCTCGACCAAACCGCTGACGAGGTCGGAGCCCTCGACGCCTACAACCGCCAAATGGGCAATTACGAGCTACTTCCCGGTTCCAACTCCTGAATCTTAACTTAAACAATTAACTCGTTAGAAAGGTTGCGTGCCTTGATAACCCACTCCCCGGTGAAATAGAATTAACGTTTCTTTTCACTGGCCGAGAGGCCGCTATTTATTTTTAGGTTATTTAATTTGAGGTAAACGAATTTATGAAACGAGTTGGAATTCTGGTCGGCCGCGTAGTTACTTTTCCGGAATCGATCATAAACTCAATCAACGAACGCGGGAAAGGCAAGGTTGTTGCTGAAATGGTAACTGTCGGCGGCATCCGTCTTGACGAGCCGAAAAGATACGACGTTGTTATCGACCGCATTTCTCACGAGGTGCCCTATTATAGGGCGATGCTGAAACGGCTTGCTCTTGAAGGGACATACATTATCAATAATCCCTTTTGGTGGTCGGCGGACGACAAGTTCTTTAATTTCTCGTTGGCCGCGAAGATCGGCGTCGCGATCCCGAAAACGGTATTGCTCCCGCAGCATGCCTACATTAAAGATATTACAAGCGAATCGCTACGAAATCTTGAGTTCCCGATCGATTGGGAAGGCATAATCGATTACGTCGGCTTCCCTGCTTTTCTCAAGCCGCATGATGGCGGCGGCTGGAAGAATGTTTCGAAGATCCATAATCTTGAAGAACTTTGGAAAGAATACAACGATTCCGGGACGCTTTGCATGACATTGCAGGAAGGAATCGAATACGATCATTTTGTTCGATGTTATTGCGTCGGCCAGGAAAAGGTCCTGATCATGCCGTACGATCCTTCAAAACCTTACCTCAGCGGGATGCAGTATGTGAATGTCGAAAATTATCTGACTCCCGAGCTTCACAAACGCGTTGAACAGGACGTTATTACCATCTGTAAGGCACTTGGATACGATCTAAATACCGTTGAATTCGCGATCAAGGATGGGGTTCCCTACGCGATCGATTTCATGAATCCGGCCCCGGATGCCGAGCTGGCTTCAGTTGGGGAATACAACCATAATTGGATCGTCGAGAACATGACCGAATTCATTTTCAAGAAATTGGAGCAAGGATTCGAAACCCCGGAATTCCGCTGGTCGTCGATGTTGAACCCGCCGCCTAAAACAAAAGCAAAGGTCTCTGCTCGTTCACAGTCGCGGAAAGAGACAAAGGCGCCAAAGAAGAAGTAAGTCTGTTAGATCGCATTTCGATTTCAATGCAGAACACTTAAGTCAAGCTTCGAAAAAGCTCAAAAAGGTCATCACGATCTCGATTCTCACTTCGCTTCGTGGTGATCTTTTCTTTTATTCGTTGAACTGAGCTCCAGTCGAAGGACCATAGCGTTGGACCAACCTGTTAAAACTGACAGTTCATTCTATTCATAAAGTGGTTATTGTCTGGAAGAGTTTGCGTAACACTTTAATTGGCAATAAATAACCGCGGCCGGCCAGCATGGTAACTAACCATCGGTTTCGGGCATGTTTAGTTTTGCCGGCCTTTTGAACCTCACTTTATGGAGATCAAATTGAGCTTTCTTTCGAGTTTTGGTGCTGTCGAACTTTCAATCGCGCTGTTCGTTGCGATGCTGATCTCATATTGGATCGGCCTGATGCTTTCGGGTAAGAAGCCACGGAGTAAGATCGGCCCGGTCGAGAGTGCGGTCCTGGGCCTATTAGCATTACTGCTTGCATTCACGTTTGGAAACGCCTCGTCACGATACGATATGCGGCGACACATAATCGTCGAAGAGGCAAATAATATCGGTACTGCAATACTGCGCGCTGATCTCTATTCTGAGGAAGAGCGGAGAGGGTTCCGTGCGGATTTTAAAGAGTATGTCGAATCCAGGATCGCTTTCTTTGAAGCTGGAGCGGAACCCGAGAAGCACGTCGAAACACTTCGGCGGGCAGACGAGATCTCAAAACGGCTATGGGCACGGACCGCTCGGCTTGCACAAGACCGCGATAACCTAATTCCTTCGAACCAAATGGTCCCGGCACTGAACGCGATGATCGATATCGTGACCACGCGAAATGAAGGAAGCCTTTCGAGAGTGCCCGATTCGATCATTTGGATGCTGTTCGCACTTTGTTGCATTAACAGCTTTATTATTGGTTTTGAACACAGTGAGGAGGGCAAATGGCGGCCGGGGGTTGTAGTTTTTATTTTGGCGATCATGATCGCCGTATTCCTGATACTCGATCTCGACCGGCCGAGGCGCGGCCTCATCACTCTTGAACCAGTGAATCAAAACATCGTCGCGCTTCGTCAAATGTTTGTTGATGAAAGATGAGAGTTGGGCCGTTAATTCGAACGGTGTAAGAATTCAAGAATTATCGCGCTCAACTAGTTCGTAAGGGATTCGTGGCGACAACATCTTAAGCCCAATGTTGGAGCCACCCCAGACGATCAATCCTACTGTAGAAATTAACCACCCGGTATCAGCAATCAACGCAAGGTCAAGCAAATAACCAACGGCGATTATCGGTAAGGTGTAAATGCCGGCCCTAAATGCAGTGCGCCGCCAGCGGTCGAGCTTCTCGAGCAAATTCAGCCGGCTCACCTCGAGCTCCATGT
>JBJMGN010000157.1:0-3623 GCA_045807885.1 Pyrinomonadaceae bacterium
CCCAAAGCCATCCAAGGCCAACTATCACCACGCCGGCAGTAATCGCGGCTATCGAGCCAAGAATATCGCCCATCACGTGCAGCCACGCGCCGCGTAGATTCAGGTCGTGCTTATGTTCGGTATGGAGCAAAAACGCCGCGAAGATATTTACGGCGAGGCCTCCGACGGCGATCACGGTAAGCGAGACACCTTTGATCTGAGGCGGCGACTGCCAACGGCCAAGGGCTTCGTAGATTATCCAGATCGAAAGCAGTACGAGCGCGATCCCGTTGACGAACGCCGCGAGGATCTCGAGCCGGTAGAATCCGAAGGTTTTCCGGGAAGTTGCGGGACGGCCGCCGAACCAAATCGCGGTAAGCGAGAGGGTCATCGCCGCCACATCGGTGAGCATGTGGCCTGCGTCGGCGATCAATGCGAGGGAATTCGTGAACCAACCGCCGACCGCCTCGACGATCATGAATGCGAATGTCAGCACCAGCGCCGTCTTCAAATTTCTGACGCTTTTTTCGGAACGCCGCCCGTGCGAATGTGTGTGTCCCGAGCCCGTAACTCCTCCCGTCAAAAACGCCGCAGCATGCGTGCGTTCCTTAGCGACAAAACAAAACCCGCGCGATTTCCCTGATCGTCGGCAAACTCAACTGCCACTTCCGAAACCGGCGTCGAGATCTGCAGTCGAAACGCGCCATCGTTTGCGGCGTACATCTCGCGGCCCAAACAGCGAACAAGCATTCCAGGCGTCGTTCGTCCTGTGACCATATAAACGCTTCCGCCGACATTCTCGACGCCCCACTCATTGACCTCGATCACGCGAGTAGGATTTCGACGTGTAACTATAAAACGCCATGACTCGCTCCAGTCGCTAGTTTGTCCCGATCGGGTCGTCGCTCTCGATCGCCAGTAGTATGTTCCAGGCGCGAGGCCTGCGAGACGAAACTCGCGGTTTGCCAGCGAGCCGCGGTCTGCAAGCATCGAGTCCGGTGCAAAGTATGCCGACCGTGCAAGTTGAAATTGATAGGTCGCTACAGCAGATTCACCCTCGGACTGCCATGAAAACGACACGTTCGCCCCGCTCCCGGTCGAGTCGGAAATTTGAGCGGCATTCGCAGGTGCGATATGACGCGGCGCAGGAAGGAGCTGCTCTTTTGAAGACAGTCGTCCTGATTGGACCGATGCAAATTCGTTCTCATTGATCGTCTGCGTCTGCCCCCCAACGGTTGTTTCGACACTTCCGCGGCTTATCCTGATCTCGCCGCTGTTCTCGTTAGCATCAGCGTTAAAGCTTGCATCTGTCTGTTCCTTTAGCCGCGTTTCCGAATCGGACATTTCAACGACGTTCTCGGTGTTTCCCGACTGCTGATCGGTTCGAACATTGAGTTGACCGTCGTCGAGAGCAACTCGAATGTTGTTGCCGCCGAGCAGGGACGAATTGTCGCGTATCACGACCGTACTGTTCGGCTTTACCGAGTAAACCGATCCGTCGATCATCTGTACCGTAGCTTTGCCGTCGCCCTGGGTTTGGACAGTATCACCGGCAGCGACAAAGGTTTCCTTCGTCACGACAATGGTCTCGCGCGTCGCCGAGCGAATTATCCGCACGTCACCCTCGAATGAAATGATCCGGGCAGCGTCCTTCGGCGCACTGGCCAGATTCTCCTGCGAGAACCAGTTGCTACGCAAGGCGTACCACCCGCCGCCCACAACGGTACCGCCGATAAGCAAAATGGCCACGATCGTGTAGATCGTGCTCTTGCGGATGCGCCACCAGTCTAAATAAAACTTACGGTATTTTTGCTCTTCCATTTACAGGTCTTGCCGGGAACGCTAAATTTCGGATTCGCCGACCTCACGATTGTCGGACAACTTCGGCGGGAAAGAAATTGAGAGAATGATCGACGTTGCGATCGCAAGAACGACCACCGCCAGCGAAATATTTATTATCGTTTGTTCGTAATCGTGTGCGAGATAACCTCGGAGAAAAACAGCCATGCCGGAGCTCGCGCCCTCGCCCATTAATTTTAGCAGACCTTCGGCAAAAAGAGGCAGAAGCATTTTTACGCCGATGAACGTGAGAATAAAGGCCAGCCCATATTTGAGGAAGTGAAACCGGTCGGCGAGCTCCGCAAGGAGGAAATAAAAAGTGCGCAGGCCGAGGATCGCAAAAATGTTCGACGTGTACACCAAAAACCTGTCCGTCGTAATCCCAAAGATCGCCGGGATCGAATCGACCGCGAAAACGAGGTCAGCAACATTGATCACGATCAGAACCAAAAGCAAAAGCGTGCCGGTTCGTTTTCCCTCAGGCGAAACTACGAAGAATTTCTCGCCATCGTAGTGTTTCGAGATCTTTACGAATCGCGTCGCAAACCGAACTATCGTGCTGTTTTCAGGGTCGAACGATTCTCCTTCGCTAAACAGCTTTATGCCCGTGTAAACCAGAAATGCTCCTGCAAGGTAAAGCAGCCAATGAAATCTGTCGACCAGTTCGGCGCCCAAAAAGATCATCAAAAGGCGCATTACCATCGCCATGAAAATGCCCCAGAACAGAGCCCGGTGTTGATACTTTTTTGGGACCTTGAAATAAGTGAATATCAGGAGAAATACGAAAAGATTATCGACCGAAAGCGAAAGCTCGATCAGGTAGCCGGTGAAAAAACGTTTACCATGATCGATCCCGAAGTGCCATACGATGAAGGCGTTGAAGGCGAGTGCCAGCGAAACCCAGACGATGCTCCAGATGATCGTCTCCCGACGACTCGGAGCGTGCGACTTTCGGTTGACGATACCAACATCGACGAAAAGCGCAATTAGGACAACTGAAAAGAAAAAGACCCAGACCCATAGCGGGTATTCAAGAGATGTCATTCGTTTCTTTCAGAGTTCGTGTGGCTCTGAATGAATCTCTCAAGTACCCTGACTATACCTTCCAAACCATTTCGGTCGGCATCTGTAAAATTATTGAGGCGGTCACTGTCAACATCGAGGACTCCTAAAACCGTTCCGTCGGCGCCGAATATCGGCACGACGATCTCAGACTTGGACGCCGAACTGCAGGCGATGTGACCGGGAAATTCATCGACGTTCGGCACTACGACCGTGTCTTTCGTCGTATACGCACGGCCGCAGACTCCGTCGGTGAAACCGATCCGCGTGCACGCGACCGGCCCTTGAAACGGTCCCAGGACCAGCCCCTCGTCTTTCACGAGGTAAAATCCGACCCAGAAGAAATCAAATGCGTCCTTTAGAGCAGCGGAAACGTTTGCGAGATTGGCGATCAGGTCCGGTTCGCCGGCGATCAGTGCCTCGATCTGCGGCGTTAATTCCGAATATCTTGCCTCAGGGGACGCATTTTTTGATACGAAAACACTTTCCGCCATTGGTTAAATCATAACGTTCACCGCAGTACGGCACCAAATGACTTGCCGGCCCCGTGCGCGTTATAATCGTCCGGCCACAGAATTTCAAATCGCCGCGGGATCGAAAATCAATTGGAGAGCGCCTTAAAGATCTTATACGTCGCCGCCGGCGGAGCTGCTGGTGCGGTCGCTCGGTATTTAGTGAATATTTCTCCGGCAGCGAATTTATTTGATCGTTTTCCCTTCCCCACGTTCCTCATTAACGTGTTA
>JBJMGN010000158.1:0-4346 GCA_045807885.1 Pyrinomonadaceae bacterium
TTGCCGAAATGGATCATGCAATAGGGCACGGTCATTACAAATATCGAGTAAAGCCCGAGGGCGGGTTTCAGGCTGTGCACCAGAAAGCCGCGAAAGAAAAACTCGAGCCCGAAAAACTGTAGAAAGTATATCAGTTCCCATATGAGCAGCGTTTGGCTGATGTACGGCTCGCCGTTGTAGATCTGCAGAAACGGATACTTCGCCCCAAAGCCGCTTGTCAACGACATCAGGTACGTCAGCGGCAGCATCAACGCGATGCTTGCCGCAAGGAGCTTCCAAAATCCGTTTTCGATGGAAAACTTAAGGCCGAAATCGCTTAGGTTTAAATTCCAATGAAATTTGATGATCGCCGCCGGTATCAAAAAATAGAAAACCACAACGACTGCGACCCACCATTCAAGCTGAGCAAGATTATTGTTTACTGGATGAGCGAAAATAGTAACGCCGAAAAACGCGTCTGCGGCCTCGGGTGTTTTCAGGTAGAAGATGGCTGTCAGTCCGATGGCGGCGTAAACAAGCGCTGATATCGCCCGCCGGTCGAGTGTTTCAACGTCGGCTTTTATTTTGGTGAGGATCTCAAGCATTCATTAGCCCTCCCTTATGGTCAGGCCTTCGCATTAGGTCACTTTGCAAGCCGCTGAAGTGCAGCCCGCAATATCTTTTGCACGTTTTGATCGGCGCCGTCGCGGCGGATGTCCTGGATCGCTTTTTCGGCGGCGTTTCGCTGGTAGCCGAGGTTGACCAGCGCGGAAAGTGCGTCGTCAAAGGCGTCGCTTTCGCCTGCCGGTTTGACGGCCGCCCCGTCGGAGCCGGCAACTGCAGTGGCAGCGAGTTCGCCAACCTTATCACGCAGGTCGATCACCAGCCGCTCCGCCGTTTTTCGCCCGACGCCCGGAATCGCGGTCAATTTCGCAAGGTTGTCCGTGCGGATCGCATCGATTATCTCGTCCGCGTTCATGCCGCTAAGCATGGTGATGCCGGATTTTGCTCCGACACCCTGAACCGAGATAAGCTTCAAATAAAGATCCCGTTCCCGTTCGGTCGAAAAACCAAAAAGCTGTATCGCATCTTCGCGGACATGCGTATAGATGCGAAGCTGGACGTCGTCGCCCACCTCGCCTAGTTCATAAAATGTCGAAAGCGGAATGCTGACATCGTAACCGACGCCGCCGACATCGATGATGACCGAGTTCGCTGATTTCTCCAGAAGTTTGCCCGAAAGGTAAGCGATCATTGTTTCACGCGTGCAACAAGATTGTAATTCATAATTGCTGTCAGTCAAAATGCTGCATCGGTCAAATTTTTTCAACCGCCTTGTCAGATTTTTCTTTTCGTTCGCAGGCAAACAAGGTACTATGTATATTGCGGAACAATTCTTCGTCGGGACTTGAAACTGATAGCATCAGGCAGACGTATTCATCCGTAATAGATTTTTTTGAGGTGAAATTGATGTGCTGTTTAGGGATTTTTAAGCGAGTTGTCCCATTCCTGCTAACTTTTACGGTCGGGCTTTTTGTCGCAAGCTTTTTCATTACCATCGCTGCTCCAAATTTTGGAAACTATCGGCGTCCCTCACGATACCGTGAATTCAGGCGTGTTCAATCCGACAACGAGGATCTGCGCCGCGAGAATTTCCGCATGAAGGATGAGAACCGAAGGCTGCGAGAGCGGCTCGCGATCGCCGAAGCGGATTCGCTTTCAACGATCCCGGAGATCGATGTGAATGCGGTTCCGCCACCGCCGTCAATGCCGATGAAACCGATCAGGATAAGGTAACTTCGACAACCAGGATCACGGCCACAGGTTAACGCTCTGGAAGCATTGTGTTAATCTGTGGTTTCTTATTTTTGGAGGCGCGAAATGTGTAGTTTGACCGCAATTTTGAAACGGGCCGTGCCGTTTGTCCTTACTTTTGTTTCCGGAATTCTCGGCTTCGCCATAATCTCTCAACTGTTTTTTGAAAAGAGCAGTGTGCCAGCATCACAAAACTTAGAAATTGGCCACGGTCAGGGAAGTGGTTACGGCCATGGCTCGGGATGGGGCGATTCTCGTTCGGCCACCGCGCCTGTCGCTAGCAGCGACGGCTTGCAAATACTTTCCAAACCCAAAGCCCTGTATACGGACGACGCCCGCGAAAACGATATCCAGGGAACTGTGCGGTTGAAAATTACACTGCTGGCAAGTGGAGAAGTCGGAACTATCACACCGATGTCGACCTTGCCGTATGGACTTACGGAGCAGGCTATTGAAGCCGCTCGCAAAATAAAGTTCAAGCCTAAAAAAGTAAATGGTCAGCCAGTTTCCGTTGTCGTTACCTTTGAGTACGGTTTCAATATTTATTGATGGACGAAAGCTCTGCCAGAAAACTCATCTGCGAGGTCGGCAAATTGCTGTACGAACGAAGCTATGTAGTTTCGTCGGACGGCAATGTAAGCATTCGGCTGGACGAGAATACGGTGCTTGCGACGCCGACGATGACGTGCAAGGGCCGCATGAGCGAAGATTCGCTTGCCTTAACCGACATGGAGGGCAAGCCGAAGTCGGACAAGCGTGCTTCGTCGGAGCTGGCAATGCATCTTTTGATCTACGAGATGCGGCCCGACGTAAAAGCGGTTTGTCATGCCCATCCGCCGCATGGGACCGCATTCGCCGTCGCCGGCCTTGCGATCGATCAGCCGATACTTTCAGAGGTCATTTTAACTTTAGGCTGCGTGCCGTTGACCGATTATGGAACACCTTCGACCAACGAGCTGACCGAAGCGATGAAGCCCTTCGTCGCGCACCACAATGCATTGTTAATGGCGAACCACGGCGCGGTGGCGTACGGCGACGACCTTTGGCAGGCGTTTGACCGATTGGAAACGCTCGAGCACACAGCAAGGATCGCGATCCTTGCAAAAGCACTCGGCGGCGCAAACGACCTGCCGCAGGAAGCGATCGAAAAGCTGATAAACATTCGGGAAAAGGCAGGTTATTTGAGAGAGAACGCTCGATGCCAGGCGTGCGGATACCTTCATGATTCGGGCATTTCGTGCGATCTTGAAGTCAGTTATCCTGCACCGTCGCATTCGAATGGTGCGAAAATAGCGTTTACGCGCGAAGAATTGATCGAGCTTTTGAGCCAAGCGGCAAAATTAGGTTAAACTAGCCCAGTCTTTATTTCATTTATCCAATTTAGGAGCAAAACCAAATGCAGGAAGCATTAGGAATGGTCGAGACCAAGGGCCTCGTGGCCATGATCGAAGCGGCTGACGCAATGGTCAAGGCGGCAAACGTTCAACTTGTGGGATACGAAAAGATCGGCGCGGGTTTCGTCACCGCAATCGTGCGCGGCGACGTTGCTGCCGTCAAAGCCGCAACGGACGCTGGAGCCGCTGCCGCAAGGCGCGTCGGCGAGCTTGTAAGCGTTCATGTAATTCCACGACCCCACAACGCGGTAGATGAAACTCTTCCAGTCGTAATGAAATAGTTGTCGGCCGCCGCTTGTCAGTTGTCAGAAATTCTGCCGCTGACAACTGGCCACTGACCACTGACAACTTTTATGATCATAGGTCGCATCCTCGGCACCGTCGTCTCCACACAAAAAGACGAACGCCTCAACGGCAAAAAGCTCCTCATTGTAAAACCGATAAATCTGGACGGCTCGGACCAGAGTGGCTATGTCGTTGCTGTGGACACTGTCGGGGCCGGCTATCACGAACGCGTCATCGTAGTAGGCGGATCATCGGCACGTATGGCCGAGGGAAATAAAGATTGCCCGGTCGATTCGGCGATCATCGGCGTCATTGACAGTTTCGAATTCACATCGTAAATGCAGATCGCACGGGTCATCGGCACGGTTGTTTCGACCGTAAAGAACGAATCGCTTCATGGCCGAAAGTTATTGCTTGTCCAAACATTGAACGCGGACCTGAAAGATAAGGGCTCACCGATGATCGCATTGGATTCTGTCGGTGCCGGCGTCGGTGAACTGGTTTTTTGGTGCCGCGGAAAGGAAGCGTCATTTCCATTCAAACGCGATGAAACGCCGACCGACTGCACGATCGTCGGGATAATCGATTCGGATTCTCATGTCTTTAATGGTTCGAATTAAATGTTAATTGCCAGGGTCATCGGTAATGTCGTCGCAACGCAAAAGAACCAGCGTTATGAGGGTTCGCGCGTGATGCTATGCAGACAGATAACGCCCGAGGGTGAAGATATGGAGTACACATGCCTTGCCCTGGACTCGGTCGATTCGGGCGAAGGCGATATTGTCGTGATCGCGCAGGAAGGCTGGTCGGCATCGACCGCATCGACAGGAAAGCCGGGCGCGGCGATCGATTCTGCGATCGTTGGCGTGGTTG
>JBJMGN010000159.1:0-4503 GCA_045807885.1 Pyrinomonadaceae bacterium
TTGCCTATCGGCCTTTTTTCTGAAATTAAGCGGAAATCGGTTCGTTTTAGCCGTTTAATCCTGTAAATAACGGCGAAATGGCTCAAAACAGCTCGAATGCGAGTGACTTGGCACGCATGTTGAATTGTACAGATTGCGGCCGTGCTCCCCGAATCTGATAAATGCGGATCGGCAGCCGAAAAAAACGGGAGGAGTTTTCATATGATGTCACCAAGATTGCAGAGACTTTCTAATACATGGTTATTACCGTTCACACTTTTAATAATGTCGCCGATATTCATATACGAACACTTAACGGGAAAGTCGGAACGGATAGCGAGTAATAGTTAATAGAAAAATGTACTTTTGTAATGGAAAGGCTGTTGCGGGAACTCGCAATAGCCTTTTGAACTTCCGGAGAGTGCTCGAATCCCGATTGATGTGAATCACTTTATCAACCCTTGTATTTCCTTAAACTTATCGTGCCCGGAGTCGCGGAGCAGCTCGAATAATGCCATTTCGACTGTTGAAGGATCGACTCCGCTGCCGTACATTTTCGACAACCCTGCTTCCCTGTCATGTTCAAAGCGGGAGGCAACGCAATCGGTGAGAACGTGAACGTCGAAACCGACATCGAGCAAGTCGTGAGCGGTCTGGCCGACACACACGTGCGTTTCAATCCCGCATAACACGATCTGGTTGACATCGAACTGTTCGAGTATTTTTCTGAACGGCGCATATCCGCAAGCGCTGAACGACTTTTTCTCCAAAACCTCGGTTCCTTCCGGCAGACTCAATGAGATTTCTTCGACTGTTGGGCCAAGCCCTTTTGGATATTGCTCAGTAACGAGGATCGGGATGCCTAAAAGATTAAATCCGCGAACCGCGTTCGAGATACGCACGGCAATTTGTTCAAATTGTGGAATAACGGTCCGAAATGCTTCCTGCACGTCGACAACCACGAGAGCACAGTTTTTCGGATCAAGAATATTTGGGTGCGCCATTACTCGATTTTGGCCTGCGGCTTTTGGATTTTGGGTTCCGATTTATGAATTTCACGTTCACGCTTTTCTTTATTGTATGTCTTGAAAAAGAAAAAAACAGCGGCAAAGCTGAGTATGAGAATCAGGATCATCATCGCGGCGATGAAGATCACCTCGGCAGTAGCGGAACCGGGCATATTTGGAAGAATAAATGATTATTTAGAAAGGGCAAAGGCCGGGAACGAAGAATCAACTTGGAGCTTGGTGCGCTGGAAACGCCCGCTCTCGGAGATATTCATCTGCAAGCAATTTGGCTTTGTAAGCTTCAGGAATGAGTCGAATCTTTTTGTCCATGTCGGTCATCAGGTGCATTGTCTCGCCCTCGGCGATCAATGCTTCGTCCTCCGGACGATAGACTTCGTAGACAAACCGGATCGACCGGCTTCGCGCCTCAGCAACTTTTGTGCGAATTAGGAGGACGTCTTCGTAAAATGCAGGAGCTTTGTACCGAAGATAGCTTTCGGCTACCAGCATCAGCATGCCGTCGGCTTCCATCTCCCGGTATGAGAATCCACGTGATCGGCAGAATTCGCTGCGACCAGCTTCGAACCAAACAAGGTAGTTCGCATGGTGCACAATTCCCATTTTGTCGGTCTCGGCGTATCGGACGCGTATTTCGGTTTCGTGCCAGTTCTCCATATGAAGTAACCAATATGCTACATAGATACCGTGTAGATTTAGAATGGCTGGGAGACAGGGATTCGAACCCCGATAGGCAGATCCAGAGACTGCAGTCCTACCATTAGACGATCTCCCAGCGTACTTAATAATTTACGTTCCGTTCCAAACGATTGTCAAACCGTTTTGCCAAGCTGAAATCGCGTAGGCAGAATATACGTTTATGGCTGCCGACAAGGAAATTCTTACAAATCGCCAGGCATTTCACGAGTACCATGTGCTCGATAAATATGAAGCTGGTGCCGCCCTAGTCGGAACCGAGGTCAAAAGCATCATGGCCGGTCGGATACAGTTGAAAGACTCATATGTTTCTGTCAAGGAAAATGAGGTCTGGCTTGTGAACGCGCATATATCTCCTTATTCACACGGAAACATCCAAAACCACGAACCATTAAGGACTCGAAAGTTGCTTCTACATCGTAAAGAGATCGAAAAACTCGAAAAAGAAACAACGCAAAAGGGAATGACGCTGGTTGTTACGGCGATCTACTGGAAAAACGGCAGGATCAAGTTCGAGATCGGCGTTGCAAAAGGAAAGAAGCTTTTCGATAAACGCGAAACGGAAATGCGGAAAACTATAGAGAAAGAAACGCGTCAGCAGTTGAAAGAAAAGCGTATATAAGTTAGCGTATAACATTGTATTTACGGCAGTTTAACCAATTTAACTGAGGTATTTAATGGACTTTCAGGGCATATCTTCCAATTTTTCAGAGGCTGGCGTTGAAGCGTTGGCGGTCGTTGTGTTTAAGGGCGAAAAGGCAACTTCGACGAACTTGAAAGAGTTTGACAGGTTTGCGAACGGACATATCGCGGCGGCGATCAAGTCGGAAGAGATCAAGGGTGACGGGGGCGAAACCACTCTTATTCGGTTTTCGCCAAAGGGTAAGTTAAAGGCGAACCTTCTCCTGTTGGTAGGTGTCGGAGACGAAAAAGAGTACAACGAAGCCGGGGTTTTTGTTGCCGCTGGAACTGCAACCAGATTTCTTCGCCGATGCAATGTAAAGTCGTTTGCTTTTTTGCCGCGATTGAATGGCAGCGGAACTGTAACAGTTCAGAATTCGGTTCAAGCCGCTATCACTAGTCAGTTTGAACTCGACAAGTACAAAACAAAAGACAAGAACAATAAAGCCGTTACTAAAATGGTCGTTTGCGTAGATGGTGCGAGTACCGCCGACCTGAAAGCAGGTATCGGTCGCGGCATTGCCATCGGTGACTCGATGAACTTTACTCGCGACCTGGCGAATGAGCCGCCGAATATTTTGACGCCATCTGAAATGGCAAAACGTGCGGGCAAGATGGCTAAAGATGTTGGGCTTAAATTCGAGGTTCTTGATGAAGCCCGAATGCAGAAGCTTGGAATGGGGTCCCTTCTAAGTGTTTCGAAAGGCTCGGACGAGCCCGCCAAGCTCATAGTATTGCGATATACACCGGCTAAAAACACTGCAAAGAAAGGTGAACTTCTCGCTTTGGTAGGAAAAGGAATCACCTTCGATACGGGAGGCATTTCGCTAAAGCCCGGCGAAGGCATGGATGCGATGAAGTACGACATGTCCGGCGGAGCAACCGTTATCGGGGCGATGCGCGCGATCGCGATCATCAAGCCGACCGTGCCAGTGATCGGCGTTATCGCTGCAGTCGAAAATATGCCAGACGGGAAAGCGTCCCGACCGAGCGATGTCGTCAAGGCGTCGAACGGTAAAACCATCGAAATACTAAACACCGATGCGGAAGGACGTCTGATCCTGGCTGATGCTGTCGCATTTGCAGAAAAGCAAGGCGCTACCCGGATCGTCGATATGGCCACCCTTACTGGCGCGGTGATAGTCGCCCTGGGCGACCAAAACACTGGTATCATGGGGAACGATCAAGGTCTGATCGACGAGATAATTGCCATCGGCAAGGAAACCGGAGAAGGCTTCTGGCAACTGCCGCTTAGTCCCGAATACAGCAAACAGATCCGTTCTGATATTGCAGACATAAAGAATATTGGGCCTCGCGGGAAGGCCGGAACTATTATGGGCGCCGTCTTCATTCAAGAGTTTGTCGATAAAGCAAAGTGGGCTCATTTGGACATCGCCGGGACAGCCTGGAATGATTCGGTTCGTCCGCATCAGGCG
This sequence comes from Pyrinomonadaceae bacterium, assembly GCA_045807885.1. Lineage (GTDB taxonomy): Bacteria > Acidobacteriota > Blastocatellia > Pyrinomonadales > Pyrinomonadaceae > OLB17. The sequence continues at coordinate 3,818 of JBJMGN010000159.1, forward strand.
AAAGGCCCAACCGGAGTAGCAGTCCGGACACTCGTCAAGTTTATCGAAGCCTCACAATAGACAATTATTCGGTTTGCATCTAAAATCGGCTGGTAAGAATTCCTTATCAGCCTTTTTTTTGCAAATATTGTCGTAGCTCACGTCCTCCTCTTTAGGGCCTTGTTTAAGGCAATTGTGCACAACTCACTTTCTTCGAACAATGCATCGAAATGCGGCAAATTTAATGGTCACTCTAGCTGCATTAGCACTTGTGCTGGGCTGTTTTTGGAGTTCGGAACGCGATCCCAGTGTTGTCGGTTCTGAACCGGCCGTTTACGAGTCAAACGTCTCAGCCGCGCCGGCTCCCGATTCCGAAACTCGACCGATCACATCAAAACGGCCTGACAAGGGTGATTTTGTCGTCGAACATCTTGATGTCAAAACACCTCGATATTTGGAGATCGACAAGCAAGTACGATCTGAAAAGCTGCTTTCAAAAGCAGCTGACAAGCTTAACCGGGCTCTGATCCTGCCGTACGACATCTATTTGCGAACGAAAGACTGCAGCGAAACGAACGCCTTTTATGACTCCCGAGATCATTCCGTGACGATGTGCTACGAGCTTATGGAGGATTTCTTCCAGACCTTTAAATCGGCTGGGCAATCCGAACAGGTGGCATACGGAAAAATGTTTGACGCCGTGAAAT
>JBJMGN010000160.1:0-5463 GCA_045807885.1 Pyrinomonadaceae bacterium
TGCTCGCCAAACGCGCGGTTTTCGCAGCCTGAGATCAATCTCGGCATTATGCCCGGCGGCGGCGGAACGCAGCGGCTCACGCGGCTAATAGGTGAAGGCCGATCAATGGAAATGATGCTCACCGGCGAAATGATCGACGCCGAGACCGCGCATAAGTTCGGATTGATAAATCATGTTTACAACGCCGACGAGCTTGAGGCAAAAACGATGGAAATGGCAAACAAGATCGCGGCAAAGGCGCCTATTGCGATTGCGCTTTGCAAAGAGGCAGTGAAATTCGCGTCCCGCTCCAATCTTGACGAAGGGCTCCGGCGTGAGGTAGACCTGTTCGCAATTTGCTTTTCGACCGAAGACAAAACCGAAGGCGTCTCGGCATTTCTCGAAAAACGAAAACCCGTTTTCAAAGGGAAGTAACTTAAGTAGACAACGGAAAACGGAAAACGGATAATAGTGATTCGTCAAAACGGCATTTTCTACTTTCCATTTTCCGTTTTGCACTGTTTCGGGGACGTAGCTCAGCTGGGAGAGCGCATGAATGGCATTCATGAGGTCAGGGGTTCGATCCCCCTCGTCTCCACCAATCGAATAAAGGCAATAAGGCAAGCCGTTGACTTGCCTTATTGTTTTCACGCTGCACTCATCACAATCCCTCTCTGGAGATCGCGAGTTAATTTGACGGTGACGGCTTTGGAAGATCCTTGTAGTTCATAGATATATTCTCTGTGCCGACTATTTCCCAACGCCGGAGCACCCAGCCGGTTCTGAGCGCCCATTCGGTGCGAATTTGACCGGCTAAATGGCGCTGAATCCTGGCCCGAGGATTCGACTGGGTCTTGATGTCGAGGACGATCGTTGCACGCGTGCCGTCGATCTGTTGATCGACCACCGAGATCTCCTTTGGTTCATTTTCGTCAAAGCCCCAGTTGATCGGCTCGCCGGTACCGCTCTCCGGCTTCACGTCGAAAACGCGCGCGTCATTGATCCGTTCGTCGATGATCTCTTTTGTAAGCTGGGGCATATCCTGCGATCCGGAGGTGGCCGAATCCTGTCCGCTCTGCGGCGATGACGGCCCACAGCCAAGGGAGCCTGCCATAAATATAGCAACAATGAAAAATGTTGAAAGCAAGCCTCGGGCTCGATGCGCTGTCATAACAACTACTTTAATCGCCCGCGTAGCTGATCTCCATACGCCGTATTTGCAGGCCCGCGAGAAAAAGCACCACGGCAGTAAATAAAATGAGGCTTGGCACCGCGATCCATGCGGCCGTCGGTTCGACGAGCACCGCGAAAGGACATTCGGACATTGGTACGGGCACCAGCGACTGCAGATAATGGATGACGCTAAGCTTTTTCAATCCGGGCGGAAGGAGGAAGTTGATCCACTCCCAACCGTAAAGCAGCAGGCCCGGAATTATCGGGTTGCGAAATCGCAGCCCGACTATCAGAAAGACCGCGCCGTAACCGATGCACGCAAGTATCGTGACTCCGAAATATGCCAACATTTGCCCCGCGCCTGCACCGTCGAAAAAGTATGAACGCGACTCCGATGGAAATAGCCCGAAGTAGAGTATCGACATCGACCCGACGGTAGTAATACTGAACAACACAATGGTCGCGATTAGCCCCGAGAGATATTTGCCAACGACAAGGACCTCGCGTCTGACCGGGGCGAGAAAATAGTAATGTAGGCTACGGTCCACCACCTCGCCGCGAAAAAGATTCATAAAGACCCATGCACAGCCGAAAAATATGAGCGTACGAAGGATCAGTCCGTTGTAAACCAGCGCATAGACTTGGCCTAACAGAGCGAAAGCTTCCATTTCCTCGTTATCCGGCGGAAAGCTCACAAGCATTGTGACCAGAAAAAGCGGCAGCCCCGCGACCGGATAAAGCAGAAGAGCTCGCCGGCTGAAGAAGTTTTTCCTGATCTCGAGGCCCAAGATCGCAAGCGTTTGCCGCATCCATAGCGACCAGGAGGACGACTCCGTCCCGCGATCGTTCGCCGGTTGAGTCCGATCTGTGAATTCAGATGTTGTATCCATCAACCTTGCCCTCCATCGGATGTGATCAGGTATTGATAGACTGCGTTCAGGTCGTCATCGACGGGTGCGACGGATTCGACTTGCAGTTTCTGTTCTGTGATCACCTTGTTCAGCAAAAGATAGAAATCGTCCGGCCGGCGTGTTTTGACGAACAGGCCCTGACGGTCGTCGTGGATGCGTGCCTCGACCGTGTACTCGTGTTCGAAAAGGCGCGCAGCCAATGCCTGAGGCCGGTCGCAGCGGACCAGGATCTGTATCGGCCGTTCAAAGATCTCATCGCGGACGCCGTGCACCTCTCCTTCGGCGACAATATAACCGTTGTTCAGTAAAACGACGGTGTCGGACATCATGTCCACCTCATGCAATATGTGGCTCGAGATGATCAGGTACATTCCCCCGTCGGCGAGCGAGCGGAACAGGCGGATTATTTCAGCACGCGCCATTGGGTCGAGACCGTTCAAAGGTTCATCCAAAACGAGCACGGACGGGTTGTGAGCGATCGACTGCGCAAGCCGGACACGTTGCCGCATACCCTTGCTAAATGCGGAGACCTTTCGGTCCGACGCTTCCAAAAGCGAAACGCGTTCGAGCGCCTGCTGAGCGAGATCGCGGGATTCCGGTTTTGAAAATCCATGAACGAGCAAATAGAACTCGATGAATTCACGTGCGGTCGCGCGGCGCGGGAACGAATCAAACTGCGAACAGTAGCCGAGCTTTCGAAAAAGGGCTTCCGGGTCTTGCGGCGATATTCCGAGAACGCTGATGCCGCCGCCGGACGGTCGGAGCAGCCCGGTCATCAAATTCATCAACGTGGTCTTGCCCGAACCGTTTGGCCCGACAAGACTGGTGATCCCCGGCCCAATCTGCAAATTGACCCGATTGACGCCAAGCACGTCACCGTAAAATTTCGACACGTCTTCGAACACGATGGCGGCGCTCGAAACCGGGCGAGACACGGACGGAGGCGTCGCAGACGACGCGGAAGGCGCATCGATCGTTGGCTCCGCTTGCGGCGTGGACACTGTTTCGATAGGCGCTGTCATTTGATCACCTCGTAGGCCCGAACCTTTCGGGAAAGCAGCCATACACAAGCGGCACAAACGATCACGATGGCCAACCACGAAGCCCAAAGCGGTGGCTCGAGGAGCGCGATATCGAAAAACTGACGTTCGTAGATCGGGTTTGTGACCGTTCCGCGAACACTCCCAGTCTGCCGCTGGAAAAGCCCGAACAGCCCGAGCCAGATGCTGTCCATCGTCGCCCATATGCTGATCAGATGGGCCGATTTGGTCAGGAAAAGGGAGTTCACCATTTCCGCGAATGCGCTGGGTACGAAAAACAAACCGAGAATTGCGCCGCTCGCGACGACGCGCCACTTTAACAATGCCGAGATGGCAAGGGCGATGAAAGAAAGAAGCACGATCCAGACAAACGATCCAAAAAAGATCGACCATGCCATCCACAGGTTAGACCACAACCAGCTGACGCCCGCGAGAGACGCCTGGAAAAAGAAGATCAACAATCCAGGGACCCACGTAACGCACGACAGAAGAAAAGCGACCACGGCCATCTTGCCGAGGATGTATTCGACACGCGAAAGCGGCCGGCACAGGTAAAGGGGAAGAGCGTTATTCGCAAGATCGCGTGAAATCAGTGGTGGTGCCACGATCACAGTCAGGATAAAGGCGAATGACCCCTGTACCGAGATGAAAGTGCTGAAAAATGAATTGTCGATCGGCAGCAGCTCGCTGATGTTAATTTGCAGCAGCGCGACCGCATTTGCATTATGTCGCAGGTAAACTAGGATCGCCGCGATGAGCGGGTAAATGAAACACAAGATGAAAAGCGTCGTGAACAGCTTCGATTTGAAAACCTCGCGCACCGCATAGCGAGGTATCACCAGAAACCGGGCCCATGCAGAAAGCTCCTCGCCCTCGTACGAGCGGTACAGATGATCATAAACTGCCATTGCCTGACCCTCCGACAGCTTGAGAATTTCCGTTTTCCATCGCCTTAAGGAAAATATCTTCGAGCGAATCACGCTTAAAGTTCAGGCGCCGTATCTGAATGTTGTGCTCAAGAGCGAGGCGATATAGATCGCTTATCTCCACCGTATCCTGCATGATCACCTTTATCCTACGCTCGCCCGAGATGGCATACTCGCAGCCCATGGCACCGATCGCATCGACAAAGCCCTGGCGGTCGCCGGAGCGTGTTTCAAGCTCGATAAATTTACGGTTCGCCTTGCGCTCCTCCTCAAGATTGCAGTTCGCGGCGATGTATCCGTCTTTGAGTACAAGGATCTCGTCGCAGCACTCCTCTACATCTCGCAGCAAATGCGATGACAAGAGTATGCGTGCACGTCCGCCGTCGCGGATCTGGCGGATAAGCGAGATCATACGGTTTCGCGTGGGCGGATCGAGCCCGTTGGTTGGCTCATCCAGAATGATAAGTTTGGGCCCGTGGACAATCGCCTGGGCGAGTTTGGCAAGCTGCTTCATCCCGAGCGAATAAGTGTCGACGGAGCGGTAACGAGCTTCGCCCAAACCGACATAAAAAAGGGCCTCGTGCGCGCGTTCGAGCGCGTGCCTCGGCGGAATTCCTGAAAGCTCAGCCATCAGCCGCACGAAATGAACGCACGACATTTTGGCGATGAACGAATCACGCTCTGGCATGTAGCCGACGGCGGCGCGGACCTGCTTCGCGTTGTTCGTAATGTCCTGCCCGAAAATGCGCGCCGTCCCGGAAGTCGGCGGATGAAAGCCGAGCAGTGTATGGATCAGCGTCGTCTTGCCTGCGCCGTTCGGCCCTAGCAGACCGATCGCGCGGCCATTGAGCAACCCGTCGAGCGACTTCAAAATCGGCCGCTTTCCGAAAGTCACATTTAGTTGTTCCAGTTCTATGACGCTTGTCATGCAGCTATCAAAATAAGGAATCGATTTTTATTCGCACTTCCGCATAATACGACAAAAACCGACGGACGTTGGAAGACGTCCGCCGGTATTGATATTAATTTGTGTTAGTTCTTATCACTCTTTCTTCTGTACGTCTTTATCTCCCATTGCGTTCATTAAAATATGTTGCATTTGGAAAGAATTTGGCAGACCGATAAGACTCGCCGGGCTTAGGCCGAAAGCGCCGCCCTCGGTGTTGGCCGAAAGGGTGATTCGGTCGCCCTGTGCGTATGCGTAAGCCAGGGTCGGCGGAGCATTCGGGTCGATCGGAACGATCGATCTGCCTTCCTGGTCCTTTCCGCCCATGCTCTTCATCTTGTCACCCAGCGACTGCATCAGCGGAGCCAGGTCGTGATAGAAGATCGCCGAGAAGTTCGTGTTGCCGTCCTGCGGTAGTGAGCTCATGAATCTCGAAGAGCGTACGAGCGTGTTGCCCGCTTCGCGATTCGCGATGGACTGCTCGAGCA
>JBJMGN010000161.1:0-7957 GCA_045807885.1 Pyrinomonadaceae bacterium
GAGGAAACGCCCATTCCGAAACAGCTGACAAACGGCGAGTTTGCTGAAGGAAATTTTGTTTGGGCAAAAGACAATTCACAGATCTATTTCACGACAAATCGTGACCCGGAACCGTACTATTCAACGCCGAAAACAGAGGTCTATTCGATCTCGACAACTAACGGACCGCCGGTTTTGTTAACTTCCGTTGAAATGGGACTTGGCACCATGACCCTCAGCCCGGACGGCAAGCGGTTCGCATTCAACGCTTCCGTGGTTTATAACCCGGTACAGTCCTACACGCAGCCCGATCTTTGGGTACTGGATGTCGCCCAAAACGCAAAGCCGAAGAATCTAACAGCAAATTTCGATTACGATATGGGCTCGGGTTTGACCGGAGACCAGGGGGCTCCGCGAGCAGGCGGCAGCACGGCACCGATCTGGACCTCCGATGGCCGCGCGATCATCGAACGCTATACCAAAGAGGGCCGTGCGAATCTTGCATCGTTCGATGCCGATTCGGGTAAATTGACCGAGATCACGAAAGGCACTCAGGCGGTTATGAATTTTCGAGCGACGGCCGACGCGTCGAAGCTGGTTTATACGATCTCGACCCCGACCCGAATCACTGATCTTTACATTGCAGATCGAAATGGAGCGAATGCTAGACAGTTAACGCGGATCAACGAGGCGCTTTTCTCAAAGTTGAATCTCACCGAGCCGGAGGAGATATGGTTAAAAAGCTTCGACGGCAAACGGATTCATACGTGGGTACAGAAGCCGCCCGATTTTGATCCGAAGAAAAAATATCCGCTCATCCTGAATATCCACGGTGGGCCGCACGCAGCCTACGGTTACGTATTCGACCACGAATTTCAATGGATGGCGGCAAAAGGTTATGTTGTCGTGTATCCGAACCCGCGGGGATCGACGAGTTACGGACAGGAATTCGGTAACATCATCCAGCACAATTACCCGGGCGACGATCATCAGGACCTCATGTACGCAGTCGACGAAGTTATCAAACGTGGATACATCGACGAAAAGAAATTAGGGATCACCGGCGGATCAGGCGGCGGCGTTTTGACCGACTGGGCTGTTACTAAGACGGATCGATTTGCGGCGGCAGTATCGCAACGGGATATTTCCGATTGGTCTGCTTGGTGGTACTCGGCAGACTTTGCCCAGTTCCAGCCAAGCTGGTTCAAAGGCGCGCCCTTCGAAGATAGGGAAGGTTTTCGAAACCGGTCGGCGATAACCTTTGTCGACAAGATCCGAACGCCTATGATGTTTATTCTCGGAGAAGCAGACTATCGCACGCCTCCCGGAGCCGGCGGCGAAGAGCTTTTCCGAGCTCTCAAATACCGAAAAGTTCCAACAGTAATGGTTCGCTTTCCGAACGAAGGGCACGAACTTTCACGCTCGGGTCAACCGTGGCATCGAGTAGAAAGGCTCCAGCATATCGTAGGATGGTTCGACAATTGGCTCATGGGCGCCGCCAAACCGGAATACGACATCGCTGTCGCTCCTTAGTTCGAAGCTCGATAAATTTCCTTTCCGGCTACGATTGTCCGAATCACATCTCGAGCGTTCGATGAGAATACAAGAGCGGGGTAGATCTCGTTAGTTGGCTGCTGGGCGCTATTTGCCAGAGAAATGACCGCGAGGTCGGCTTGCTTTCCCGGCTCTAGTGAACCTATCAGGTGATCCATCCTCATGGCTTTTGCACCGCCGATCGTCGCTGTTTCGAGGGCTTCTTTTGCTGTAATAAAACGCTTTCGATCCGGCCGGTTTCTAGCAGCTAAAGCCGCAAAGCGTGATTCTTCCAGAAGGTCGCAGATATTGTTGCTGGCAACTGAGTCGCTGCCAAGCCCGACCGAAACTCCTGCATCAAGAAGTTTTTCAAGCGGAGCATTGCCATGGCCAAACTTCGCATTTGATTTCGGGCAATGGGCTATTGTGGCACCGTTTGCGTCGATTTTCGCGATGTCGCTGTTTGAAACAGCTACGCAGTGAGCAAGGAGTGGTCTCGCTGAAAGGACGCCCAAGCGTTCGAGATATTCGATCGGCGAACAGCGTGGACTTTGCCATTCGAGTCCGAATCGTTCGTAAACCTCCGTGAAAAACCCTTCGCCTTCGACGAGCAGAGACATTTCATCTATTGCTTCAGCGGCATGTATCGAGAGCGGCACGCGATTGATGATCGCGTACTGCGCGATCAGCTCGAACAGCCGCGAACTGACCGTGTAGGTCGAATGCGGCGAAATCCCGATCTTTACTAGATCCGTTTCTTCTTCTCGAAGCTTTTCATATGTTGCAGCCAACGTGAGAAAATCATCGTCCGCTGTGCGATTGTCGGGTGAGAAATCGGTTTCCTGGAAGACGATGCCGCGCAGGCCTACTCGCTTTAAGGCCGCTACACCGGCGTGTCCCATTCGTCCGATATCGCCAAAGCAGGTAACGCCCGCGGCTGCACCTTCCATTGCACCCTCGGTCGCGGCAAGTTTGATGTCCTCATCGGTCATGGCCGAACGCAGCCCATGGATCTTCAGGAGCCACGATCGAAAATCATGCTCCACGTCGTCGAGCGCCCCGCGCATCGCAGTCAGTTCCAAATGTGAGTGGCAGTTTACCAAGCCCGGAACAATCGCGGCTTCACCAAAGTGAACGATGTCGGACGCTTCATACCTTGGAGCAAGGTCATCGCGCAAGCCAACAGCAACGATCTCATCGCCGTCGATTGCTACCGCACCGTCGACAATCACTTCCGACGTGATAGGAAGCACGTATTTCGCCGCTAGAATTTGCACTATTTCTTTAGCATCGGCTGAGAACGATAACGTTTTAGGATCGAACTTACATATGCGCGCGTCGACTCGATCCCGATCCTGTCAATGAATTCGCCTTCGCTGACGCCGGCTGAATCCTTCCCGCGAGTCCATTCTTCGACGCGGCTGGCGCCTGCATTATAGGCGGCCAGGGTCATTGCAGTCTCTGCCGGTTTCCCTCGATATTGAGAACGCATTTTCTCAAAATACCAGCAGCCAATCTGGATGTTACGTTCCGGATCCTCCAATAGCTCTGATACGTTGTTCGCGGCCTGTCGTTCGAATGCGGCCAAGCCGGTTTCCTTAGCCCATTCGCGCGCAACCAACGGCGTCACTTGCATCAACCCAACCTCTTCGTCCTGTCCGTGTGCGGTGGTTCTAAAATACGTTTCCTCGTAGATCAGGCTCCAAACGAGTGATTCGTCAATATTAAAAACGCGTGCCTGACGGGCAATTATTTCGTCGAATCGATGTTCCCAATATTCCGAGAAAAAGTAGTAGCCCGAAACCGAAATAACGGTAAGTATAAATAGTATTGAAATTAAATATCTGCGCATAAGTGGCTTACATCGGCCCCCTTGGACCGAGCCGGAAAATCTTGTAAGCCGTTCGTTGGGATTTTAGGGCTAAAAAGCAGAGGCGTCGAACCGAGTGGTCATCTCATTTCTTCAACTTGAGTTTTTTTCGTGATTGGTCCGGTCTCGATTCCGGTTTTTCGGAAACCATCGAATATCTTCCGGCAGAACGCACTTTGCGTCGTCCGGTGCGGACGTTCTCTACAAAAAGGTCAACGTCAAAATCGGCCTCGCGAGCCATATCTTCACGTATTCCTATAAGGATCTCAAGGAATCTCGGCCTCCGGTACATCAACTTAACTATGCACCAAAAACTCGGGCGTTACTATTGTCGGCGAAAAGAAACCGGCCGCGGTATTGAAGATCCGGATGCGCGCTTGTTTTCGAACATTTGCGATATGGCCGAAGTTCCATGTAACGAAATAATCGATCTTATTGAAGGACGCCAGCGCGACATGCAGCGCGTCTGCAATATACTTTCGATAGAAAATTCCGCGCGCGATATATCCGTCCGCTAACATCGCGGCTTCATCCGACAAGTCCAACGAGGTGAACGGTTCGATCAGGTTCAAATAGCTGGTTCGATGGGGTTCGTCGATACGCTCAAGCTCTCGGCGAACAAGCGGCGAAACGTAAACATCGTATTCGGGCAATTCGCGCTCGAACCATCGGATCGTTAGGTCACGGCGCAGCGTATCGTCATTGTCGAGATATGCCCCGATCACCGATGTCTCAAGGTATAGACTTAATTTCATCCTGTTCGGGAGGTGCAGAGGAGGGTGACGGTCGGGTAGGAATGAAAATAAGCCGGGAGTTTCTGAAATCAAATGTCATTCGGTAATCCAGAAAGAAATTTCCACCCAAAATCCCGGATTGTTCAAATCCCGATGCGTCGTTTATCACTTCGAGGTCCAGTGCAATAGCAGTGACGCTATCACGCGTATGATCGCCGAAGCTAATGCGCGGTAAAGTGAAGCATTCTACATTCTCTGTTACGCCCGCCGAACCGATAACACGCAGCGGATCCTTTCTAGGCAGCGAACTAAAGGGCTCGTTTCTGGCCAAGGTATCAGAAACAACGGAAACGCTAGCTCCGGTGTCCACAATAAAATTCATCGGAACTGAAATCCCGTCCATCTTCACTTCCCCACTCAGGAACCCGCTGGAGGTCAGTCTAAGCGGCAGGGACACGTTTTTTGCCACGGTGTCCATCGCAGAGTCTGTGCCGAGGCGGTTCAAGGTAAAAGTCTTTTCGCCGTAGTCCACCGTAGTCAGGAATTTCGAGATCAACGAAATTCCGATATACCCGTCAATATCGTGAATATTGTGATGAAATTCGCGGATATAAACGGGCACGTTACGGACCTTTACTGTGCCAAGGTTCACTTCCCGCAGAAATCCGTACACTATCTCAAATTTTCCAGTTCCCCCGATTCCTTTTGCATGCCCTCCCCGCGCGATCGGTTTTAACTTTAGCCGCTTAGCCGTTTCATAGGAAATTACCGACATTCCCGAGCCCGTGTCGAGCACGAATTTAAGCGGCTCAGTGTAATTGTTCACCTTCAGCAGGATTACCGGTCGATTGCCCTTAAGATCAAAGGCCAATGTAGAAGAGGTCGTCCCGCTTATCGCATAAAGCGAGGTTCGTAATCCCAAATATTCTAAAAAAGCTATTAGGCCCTTTATCCGCTCACGTCGGTCATCGTCGGTGCTTCTTGAAAAGAGTAGGAACTGCTTATATGCGTCTGCGGCCTCTTGATACCTTTCGGCTCGGGCAGCTACCTGTGCATACGCAAAAATAAAGTCGGGATTTTCCGGTGCAAGAAACTTCGCCGTCGCGAGATAGTCAAGGGAGCTGTCCAACTGATTTTCGTAGAATTCAAGCATCCCGAAGCTCGCTATCGCCAGCGACTCTTTCTGGCTGATCTGGAGAGCTCGGGTTAGAATGCTTCGCGAATCGTTAAAACGTCCGCCGGCAAGAAGCACCGCACCGAGAACCGCAAAGGCATTAGCATTTGCGGGTTCGTCTTTCGCAACCTCAAAACTTAGCTTATACGCCTCAGCGAAACTGCGGCTTTTTAACAAAGTAAACGCGAGCTTGAGCTTGACGCTGGAATCTTTTGGAGACTGCACAAAGGCGATTCGAAGCAGGCGTTCAGATTCGGCAAATTCGCCCCTCAAGATGAGCTTATCGACCGAGCGCAGCAATTGTCTGGTTTCGGGTTGACGGCTTTCAGTTATTTGAGCCCAGCTGGTGGAATGAAAGACCAGAGCAAGTGCCGAGCACATGACAAATGACGACACCAGGGCCGGACGGCAGGCTCTAATTATTGAACCGCTGAATTGAAAAGATCGCAGCATTTCGCTAGATCAGTCTATTTAAGAATCTCGCCTGTCTTCATTGACCAAAGGACAAGATCCATTTCATCAAAGTCGATCTCAGCAGAGAGAGCAAATTGTCGAAGCTTTTCTTCGACCATTAGATACCTTGAACGCGTAGTTGGTGGCTTAGGGTCGTCGATTATTTTCAGCTCGGCCAGGCAGTTTAATACGTGTTTGTCTAGTATTGCGTATCCTCGAAATCCAATATTTCGCAGGAAATGGCTTGCTTCTTTATAGCCAAGGCCTTTAATTCCCTTTTCGCGAACAAGCCAATCTCGGCGTTCGTAAGTGCAGTCAAACGACTCCAACCGTGCCTTTATTTGAAAATTACAGTGGTTTTGCAGGAATTCGCGACTATGAGTGATGTATTGCGATCGCGCGTTCGGGTAGCGATGTACGCCGCTCAGGGCATCTGCCAGTTGAGGCTGGGTTCCGCTCCGCAACAGCGGCCGGACCGAATCGACCGATCGCAATCCCATTTTTGCTGAGCAGCCGCCTGTAAAAAAACAATAAACCATTTCCTCCCAGATCCGGTCATCGCCTTCTTCGGCCCACACGGATGCAAATTCGTCCAAACGCTGTTTTATTTGACCGCGACGCTTTTTATGTTCCGATCTGATGGATAAGACAGTAACGGGAGTCTTAGGCTTTTTCACAATAACTACGTACTGGCATTCTATTCCCCTAAAAATGGGGTGTCAACGAATTTCCCGAAACTGCGAAGGCCGCTTAACCGTTGTTCTGGTGCGCAATGTTCTGCGATGAACCAATAATGGGTACTTACAAATTTTTGCATCAGAATTTGCAAAAACCTCATCTAATTTCCCGTCATTATCCGTAGGGATGCCGCAAAACGGAGGTTGAATACGGCAACGGCGGATATGTTATACTGTTCGGCGGTTTATCTTGTTCCTCGAATAGCGCACGCCGAACAAAACTCGCCCGAATTAAGAAATCGATGAACGGTCGCAATACGAAATTACGGTTTTTGACGGTATTCGCTTTGGCGTTTGTTTTTACAACCGCTGCATTCGCGCAGAACCCGCCGCTGCTTCAGCCGATCAACGTCTATTCCGAAGCGAAACCGACGCCGACGCCGCTCTTACAAAAAACAGGCAGCACTAATGTCGCGGGCCAGCCTTTTGCGCCATCGACTATTAAAACTTCGATTCCTGTTTTGGCGGAGATGCCGATTCCGGGCTATTCGGGTGTACTGGTCGAATCGCTCGAGGGCAATATCGTCGTGGAGAATCTGTCGAATCAAACATTCAACCCGGCTTCGAACGTTAAGATAGCCACCTCGTATGCTGTCTTGAAAACGTTTGGTCCAGCCTACCGATTTCCGACGAATGTTTGGACCGACGGCAGCCTCGATGCAAGCACTGGTACGCTGGTCGGCAATGTATATGTTTCAGGCCGTGATCCGGTATTCGGATACGAGCATGCGATCGCAATTGCGCATGAGCTGAATCGCCTGGGTATTCGAACTGTACAGGGTGATCTCATCGTGACCGATAATTTTACGATGAATTATACGGCCTCATATGTGCGCTCCGCGGAGATATTGTTTGCCACGCTTGATAACTCAAAACGATCAGCCGCCGCAGTTAAGAACTGGACGTCGTTCGTTGCGATTTCCGACCGGGCAGGCTATTACAATTCGGTCCCGAGTGTCTCGTTCACAGGTGCGGTCTACGTTCAGCCGATGCCCAGCACGTTGAATCTGCTCTTTACACATGAGTCGGCGCAGATGCGCGATATTGTGAAGGCAATGATGTGCTACTCGAATAATTTTCTTTCCGACCGACTCGGCGACATGCTTGGTGGCCCCTATTCAGTTGCCCGGATCGTTCAACAGGACACTGGAACTTTGCCGTCTGAATTCTACATTCAAACTTCAAGCGGGCTCGGCATCAATCGTGTTACGCCTGCGGCGATGATGAAGTTGTTGCGAGCTTTTCGAAGTGAATTGGCAAAAAATCGCATGACCTTCACCGACATAATGCCGGTCGCCGGCCTTGACGACGGGACGCTCGAGGGCAGATTTGCAAACGATTACTCACGCGGCAGCGTTGTAGGCAAAACCGGAACCCTTGGTCAGACCGATGGCGGCGTAAGCGCACTTGCCGGCGAAATAAACACACGCGACGGCCGGTTTCTTTTCGTGATCTTCAACATGCACGGCCGTGCTGC
>JBJMGN010000162.1:0-6666 GCA_045807885.1 Pyrinomonadaceae bacterium
TCCCCAGCCGGGTTGATATGCCGCTTTGAGATGATAGATCTCTACCGGAAGCCCGCCTTTTTCACCAATGGTGATCGCTTCGTTGATCGACTCGACCAACTCTTTTCCCTCACCACGAATATGACTCGAATAAACGCCGCCGTACTGGCCGGCAACCTTTGCCAGTTCTATGAGCTGTTCTGTTTTCGAATAGCTTGCCGGCGGATAGATCAGGGCTGTCGATATTCCGAGGGCACCCCCTTTCATCGCTGTTTCAACCAGAGCCTTCATCTTAGAAAGCTCTTCGGGGGTCGGATCACGAGCCTCCTGACCGATCACGGCGACCCTAGATTGCGTTGCACCGAAATACGTGCCGAAATTCATGCTGATACCGTTCTTCTCGAGGCCCGTAAAATATTCGGAAAGTTTTTCCGCAGCGACCGGTGCTCCGCCCTCGCCGCCGATGCCGGTGGTCACGCCCATCATCAATTTGCTTTCGGCTAATGGATTTCTGGTGAGAACGTTACCCGACGCGTCGAGCATGTCGATCCAGCCCGGCGAAACATATTTTCCGCGCGCGTCGATCTCGCGTTTTCCTTTGCCCAAAACCCGCCCGATCGCGGCGAAACGCCCGTCTTTGATCGCGACGTCCGCAAGTATCCACGGATTGCCGGACCCATCTAGGACACGGCCATTTCTAATTACGATGTCGTAGCTGGGTTCTGCAGTTTGCGCGATCGCCGGCAGTCGCCATGCGCTCAGCGCAGTCATACAAATGAGAGTAGCGGCAAAAATCGGTCGAATATATTTCATCATTATTGAAAGGATCTCGGGAATTTCATCATCGCGCAGCGGCAACGCTTTTTTCCGTACTGGAATACTTCTTGAGCAGGTCCATCGCCCGATCGGCAAGCTTAAAAAGATGCGGGTGCGCGCGATTGCCATTGGTCAGGATCGCAAAGCCGAGCTTTTGGTCGCGATTGCCTAGCAGGAACGCGGTGTAGCCGCCCAGGCTGCCGCTGTGCGCAAAATAGTGGTCGCCGTTCCGCTCCTGCACCCACCATGTAAGCCCGAAACCTGCGGTCTCGTTACCCCAAATGCCTTCGATGCCACCTTTGAACTTGTCATACTGGCGGGTAAACATTTGCTCCAGCGTTTTCTCGCCGATTATTCGTTTGCCTTTGAAAACTCCGCCGTTGAGATTGGTGATCAGCCAGTTCGACTGATCGTAAATTGTGCCGTACACGATCCCTGCCGGCCAGACAGAAGCCTTAACCCTCACCGCCGGGACCTGTCCACCCGTCTTCTCGTCAACCGTGTATGGCATCGACATTCGTTCGTCCATCGCCGGTGTCGGCTCAAACGCGGTGTTGGTCATCTCCATCGGCGTGAAGATGTTGTCCTGAATATATTTTTTGTAAGGAACGCCGGAGAACTTCTGCACAAGATAACCGATAAGGGTGTACGCGACGTTGGAATAGATGACCTCGGTCCCGGTCGGCTTGCTGATCACCAACGCTTTGCTGAGAAACACCTCAAGCGGCTCGGGCACGGTATCGCCCCAAACCGGATAAGCCCCGAACCCGCCGGGGAGGCCCGACGTGTGAGTCAGCAAGTGACGAAACGTGACCGGATTTTTGGGATCCTCTTTTTGGATCTTAAACTCGGTCAGATAATCGTTGACCTTATCGTCGAGCTTGAATTTGCCCTGCTCCATTTGTTGGAGAAGGGCGTAGGTAGACATCGCTTTGAAGGTCGAGCCGATCACATACGTAGTGCTCGGCGCGGCCGGTGTTCGCGCCCACAGATTCGAGTAACCGTAGGCTCCGGTCCATATAATTTTGTCCCCAGAGATCAAAGCTATAGAGGCCGAGGGAATCTTACCCTCTACCAACATTCGATGAATTTCGGGCTCGAGCTCCGGTATTACTCGTTCGAGATTGATGGATTGCGCCTCGACGGTCAGCCGTAAAGACACCAAAACGATGACGCATAGCAGCGTCCATGAAAGACTGCGACGAAGGTTACTCATATACTTATACTATGCGTCGGAAGCTGGTTTATTTGATCTTGGGCGCTGGAATGCCGCCACCGCCGCCTTGTTTGAAGACGACCTGCGTGACCTTGCCGGAGGCGTCCGTTTCAAACTTTAGCTGTGCGTCGACTACCTTAAGAAAAAAGTCCTTTTCGCTCTCAGGAAACAGCTCCATATTTTCGCGGCCTGTGATCCGCATATAGAACTTTCCTCCATCGGTCGACACCGTCAATACCACGTTAGGCAGAAGCTGATAGTCACCGACGTATTTTTCAAACGCCTGGGACGGAATCGTGATCGCCGTACGCTGTTTCGGCAACGAGATGGGTTCTCCAAATACGATAGCTGCAAGATTGTTCGCAACCGCGCCGGCCGACGAGCCTTCCACGTTGCTCAGCACAATGACGGTCACATGATCATCGGGGAATCGCGCGAGCTGCGTCGCGAATCCATAAATGCCGCCGCCGTGCGAGATCGATCTTCGATTGCCGCGCTTGCCCACGTTCCAGCCATAGGCATAGGTACCTTTTGCCGGCGTAAACATTTCATCGCGTGATTTCTGTGTAAGGAGCTTATCGGTATAGAGCGCCTGTTCCCATTTCAAAAGGTCCTCGGTGGTCGAATACAAAGCTCCGGCCGCGAACGGGATCAACATGTCCATATACGCTGCGTTGACAAAGCCGTCACCTTTTCGCGTGTATCCCGCCGCACGGTGCTTGATGATGTTCTCGTGGCTATCGTAGCCCGTATCCGTGAGGCCTAGAGGAGTGAAAATGTTTTCCTACAGAAAATCCTTATACGACTTGCCCGACGCTTTCTCGACGATCAGGCCGAGCAGATGGTATCCGGAATTGCTGTAGTTGAATTTTTCTCCCGGGGCGAAATCGAGCGGCTTGCTTTTGTAGTCGGCTAGAAGATCACTGGTAGCGATCGGTAGAACTGCCTTTTTAGCGAAGTCGGGCGAATCAGTGTAATTCGGTATGCCTGAAGTGTGCGTCAAAACCTGGCGGATCGTGATCGGCTCCCAAGTTGCAGGGCAGTCGGTTACGTATTTGCAAACAGGATCAGTCGTGCTGAGTTTCCCGCGCTCTTGCAAAAGCATTATCGCCGCCGACGTAAATTGCTTGGTGATCGAGCCGAGGCGAAAAGCGGTCTGAGGCGTATTCGGAATGTCCCATTCCCGGTTTGCCATTCCGACCCCTTTGTTAAAGATCGGCTTCCCGTCGCGGGCGATCAGGACAGTCCCACTGAAACGGTCTACCTTTTCAGCGGCGGCCATAAATTCATTCGCCTTTGTAACGATCTCATCGTTCGTTGGTGCCTGTGCAAACGAAGGCTGGATCAGCAATAAGAGGCAGTAAATTGAAAGAAGTGCGAACTTGGTTATCTTCATTTTTTTCTAAAACTTAGTTTTTTGTAGCCGCAATAGGAGCCTTTACTTCGTCCGGCATGCGTTTGAACGGATATTCGCCGCCTGTGAGACCGAGCGTTAATGAATCGACCTTACCCCGCGGATTTAAGGTAAAGCTAACCGGGGTTCGCGACGTACCCGCCGTGAAAAATGTCGCCTGGAATGTGTCGTAATTCCAGTGTTCAAGCGTACTTTTGAATGCCGGTCCGAATTGAAATTTCAACTGTTCATTTTCAAAGGCGATCTTTACCGTTCCATAAAGTTCGTTAGTGTAAGTTCCCGCGTATTTGGCAATATCGAGCGAAGGCTTGGTGCCGATAACGCGGTCCGCTTCGGCCTTTTTCTGGGCTGCCTGACCTGCTTCAAGAAGCGGTCTGTATGCCTTGAGCAGATCGCCGCTATAGTCTTTCTGCGGCAAGCCGAGGTATGCGTCGATCACGCGGTAAACGAGCGTATTCCCAACAAGCGAACCGTTCAAATTCGTCAGGACGATCACGCCGAGTTTTTCTTCTGGGATCAGCGCAACTTCAGCTCGCATTCCGTCGATAGCTCCGCCGTGTTCGACGAGCTTTTTGCCTTTGAAATCCGAGAGGAACCAGCCGAAGCCGTAGGCGAAAAAATGCGCGTCGGGGTACATCATCGGATACTGGCCGTCGAGCCGAATTATCATCTGCGGCGACTGCATCTCTCTTGATGTCGACGTAGAAAACACTTTTTTGCCTTCAAGAGTTCCCTGCCCAAGCTGCAGTCTGACCCACTGCGCCATTTCGACAACGTTTGAATTGATCGAACCCGCCGGCCCGATGTTGTCGACGTTGCGCCAGGGAATCGATTCCACCTTGTCGTCCATCTCAGCATGCGGCGACGACACATTTCCGTCAGGTTTGAAAGCCTTAATGCTTGTGCTCGATTCGTTCATTCCGAGGGGGGCGAAGATCCGCTTTTGGACAAAATCGTCCCACGACATTCCGGAAACCCGTGCGACCACCTGGCCGGCGGCAAGGTACATCAGGTTTTGATATCCGAAACGGCTTCGAAGGCTCCACGATGGCTTCAAAAACCTGGCACGGCGAAGCACCTCGTCGCGGCTGTTATCGGTTCCGTACCAGAGAAAATCGCCGCGTTCCAAACCGCTACGGTGAGTTAAAAGGTCGCGAATGGTCAATTCGCGCGTTACGTAAGGATCATAAAGTTCGAATTCAGGCAGGTACTTCGTCACCGGATCGTCCCATTTAAGTTTTCCTTCATCGACAAGGATCGCGAGCGACGCCGATGTAAATGCCTTTGACGAAGAACCGATCGCGAACAAGGTCTTCTCATCGACAGGTGTCGAATCACCCAACTTTCTTACACCGAAACCTTTTGCGTAAACGATCTTGTCATCCTTAACGATCGCCACTGCCATTCCGGGAATTTTCCAGTCCTGCCTCGCTTTCTCGATGTATTCATCAAGACCGGTCAAGGGCGCCGATTGTGCAGCAGCCAGCGAAACAAAACATAATGCCATCAAACTGAAAATAGAAATATGGCGAATCGTTCTCATAATGCTCTCCAACTAAATTTGAATAAAATTTGAATTATTGCGACCCCTATTTCGCAGCCTGACTTCCCGATCCCACAACGGGCACGGCGATAAACGACGCCTCTTTGCCCGAGCGGTATATCCTCTGGGTAGCGATCTGAAAGTCTGACTCCTTTGCAAGGAAAATGTTGGGTACGAATCGCTGTGGGTTCCTGTCGATCACCGGGAACCAACTGCTTTGAACCTGCACCATGATCCGGTGCCCTTTCTTGAAAACGTGGTCATTGGCCGGAAATCCGATCTGGTAACTCACTACCGAATTCGCCGGGATCGCCTCGGGCTTCTCCAAGCTATTGCGGTACCGCCCTCGCATCACGTCGCCCGCGATCATCAGTTGGTAGCCGCCCATTGTAGGATCGGCCACGTAATTGTCCGGGTAAACGTCGATAAATTTGACGATCCAATCGCTGTCTGTGCCGGAAGTCGATGCGAAAAGATTTGCCACGATCTTTCCAGAAACGGTGACATCTTCCGCGAGCGGTTCAGTGGCCCACGTGAGCACGTCTGGTCGGTGGTCAACGAAGCGCTGGTCCTCGGTCTGCCACGTTCCCCATCCAGCTTTGAGTCGGATCGGCCGCGGTCGATACGGGACCGGATTCGCCGGGTCCGATACATAGCTGTCAAAGGCCGGTTGGCCGGTCGCAGCGGGCGGATCGAACGAAAGTTTTCCATCAGCCTGAAAATAAAGCTGACGTCCCGACACGTCTTGTTTCGGCGGCCAGGCGTTGTGCTTTACCCATTCGTTAGCACCTGTCCTGAACGTCAGAGCCTCGGGCAAACCGGCATCGGGCTTGTCCTTCAAGTATTGTGCAAAGAACTTAGCGAGGACGTTTTGGCGATAGAACGCGGACGCCGCGCTGCCAAAGTCGAGTCGCCCGAGCTTTTGTCCTTCGCCATTGGACCACCCGCCGTGGTTCCATGGACCGACAACAAGGAAATTCTTATTCGCTGTATCGTGCCGCTCGAGCAGTTCGTACACCTTGAGAGGGCCGTAAAAATCTTCCTGGTCCCACCAACCAGCTACGTTCAGCGTCGGCACGGTTACGCGATTTAGCCAGGGAGCGAAACCCTGCCGCTTCCAGAACGCATCGTAATCGGGATGTTTTACGAAGTCGTTCCACGTTGGCAGCTTGCCGTTGAAATACTTGGAATCGACATTCGACAACGGCCCGAGATTCAAATACCAGTCGTAAGCGTCGTAGCGGTCGACGATGGCCGCTGCGTCGGAGATCTCCTTCGACGATTCCATCATGTACGTATATTCAAGGCCGTAGCTTAAACGGAATGCGCCGTTGTGATGAAAGTCGTCGCCGATCCACATATCGGCCGGTGATGCCTGTTGGACGACCGCTTTAAGTGCCGGGTGCGGATCGAGCATCCCCATCACCGACAGCCATGCGCCATAGCTCGTGCCAGCCATGCCGACCCGTCCATTGTTCGGCGTGTTTTTGAGCAGCCATTCGATGGTGTCGTACGTATCGGTGCTTTCGTCGATCGCCTGCTTGTCCTTGGGATCGCGCGGCTGCCGGAGCATTACGAACTGCCCCTCCGATTTGAACCTTCCGCGGATGTCCTGTCGGACGACTATGTAGCCGTCGGCCCACAATTCCGGCAATGCTTTCGCGAGTTGGTCCGGACTTGCGTCTCCGATTCCGTAAG
>JBJMGN010000163.1:0-3790 GCA_045807885.1 Pyrinomonadaceae bacterium
AAACATGGATCGATATGGTGGGATTGGAATTGTCCTGAACAGACACGATTCGCAATCCGTTGGCCAAAGTTTTCTGCTTGATCGGAAGCGGCGCAACTTTGACCTGACCAAAAAGGCTTGCTGCCAGACAAAAAAGCACGAAAGCAATTGAAAATAGTTTTTGCATCAATTAGTACCAAACAAGATTGATTTCACGCGTAATACGGCAGAAAACGCGTATTTGTTTTAGATGCCGTACGTTAGCGGAGCGTTTCGCCCGATTCGATCACGAATCATTTTTGATAGTCGTAAAAGCCTTTGCCGCTCTTACGGCCGAGCCAGCCGGCATCGACATATTTCTTGAGGAGCGGACACGGACGGTATTTTGGATCTCCGAGACCTTCATGCAAGACGTTGAGGATCGCTAGGCAAACGTCAAGGCCAATAAAATCAGCAAGGGTCAACGGACCCATCGGGTGGTTCATTCCTAGTTTCATGATCTCGTCGATCGACTCTTTTGTCGCGACGCCTTCGTGGAGCGCGAAGACCGCCTCGTTGATCATCGGCATCAGAACGCGATTAGAGACAAAACCCGGATAGTCATTGCACTCAACGGGAACTTTCCCGAGCTTCTCGGACAGCTCTTTGACTGTGGTGTAAGTCTCATCAGATGTTGCAATTCCGCGGATAACTTCAACCAGTTTCATAAGTGGAACAGGGTTAAAGAAATGCATGCCGATCACCTTTTCGGGCCGTTTGGTAACCGCCGCGATCTTTGTGATCGAGATCGAAGAGGTGTTAGATGACAGGATGCAGTCAGGACCGGTAACTGAGTCAAGTGTTTCGAAAATTTGCTTTTTTATTTCGAAATTCTCGGTCGCCGCCTCGACGACCAATGAGCAATTCTTTAGATCTGACAATTCGGTCGTCGACTTTATTCGGCCAAGCGTTTCCGATTTCTGTTGTTCTGAGATCGTCTCTTTCTTTACGAAGCGATCCAGGCTTTTGGAAATATTAGCAATTCCACGCTCGACGAATCCGGCTTTGACATCGCACATTGTGACATCGAATCCCGCAGACGCAGCAGTTTGCGCGATCCCGTTTCCCATCGTGCCGGCGCCGATAACACCAATAACTTCACTCATTTCTTAATCATTGCTCCCGTAATTGTTAAATGAAAACCGTGATTCTACGATAACTGGTTGGAATAACAAAACAGAAAGGGCGGCGAGAACATTATCTCACCGCCCTTTTGGATCAATATTTTACCGAACTATTGCCAGCTATTTGGCGCTGGTTGACCAGGTCCAAGAACGCCGCCATACGACTGCTGATCGAAATACAGCCTTCCTTCGTCGCTGAATAGAAAAACCAATCCGAAAACACCGATCGCAGTGCCGAGTGGAAAGGACATACAGACCATTATTGATGCAATGATCGCCCAAGTTCTAGCCCAGGGCTTATTTTTTCGTAAACCGTAACCTGCGACGAGTTTCGGAATCGAAAATAGAATCGTAAAGATCAGTGCGACGAAGAATGCAACTGCCATGATCAACATGATCAGTTCAGGAGGCGGATCACCCGCCTGTTGCGGGACGGTTGAAAATACAACGCCAAAGATCGCCAGATACGCGATGCCGATCCCGAGAACGACGAATACATACAACGCCGTGAACAACCAGAAAAACAGACCTAAAAGTCGAGCTTTGTCGTTTGCATTCATAAGGGCTCACCCGGACATAATGATATACGAATTCCGGCCTGAGTGTTGCGGAAAACCTATCAGCCACGCTCGACCGCCATCGCCACCGAATTGCCACCGCCAAGGCAAAGGCCGGCAACTCCGCGTTTCGCGCCGCGCCGTTTCATTTCATAAAGCAATGTCGTCAATACGCGCCCGCCAGAATTTCCAATGGCATGGCCCATCGCAACGGCCCCGCCGTTAACATTGACGAAATCGGGGTTGATACCGAGCTCTTTCATCACACCAAGGGCCTGGACCGAAAAGGCCTCATTTAATTCAAAAAGCTCAACATCTTCTAATTTCCAGCCGGCCTTTGCCACTGCACGCCTTACGCCTTCAACGGGCGCGAGCATTATGTACTTCGGTTCTATGCCTGAAACGGCATAGGAAACGACGCGGGCCAGCGGTTCCACGCCGAGATTCGCCGCATTTTCATTGGACGTGACAACCAGCGCCGAGCCGCCATCATTCACTCCCGGAGCGTTTCCGGCGGTAACAGTTCCGCCATCTTTCTTAAACGCAGGCTTCAGCTTTCCAAGCGATTCAACCGTGGTGTCCGACCGGACTGGTTCATCGTAATCGAGCACGATCGGGTCGCCTTTTTTCTGCGGAATTTCCACCGGGACGATCTCGTCCTTGAAGTAGCCTTTCTGGTGCGCCTCATGCGCCTTTCGGTGCGAATCATATGCGAACTGGTCCTGCGTTTCGCGAGTGATCTGATGCTTTTCCGCGACTACCTCGCCAGTGTTGCCCATGTGCCAGTTCTCGAATGGACACCAAAGCCCGTCATGGACCATAAGGTCGATGACAGACTGGTTTCCCATGCGATAGCCATCTCTTGCTCCCGGCATCGCGTAGGGAATATTCGACATCGATTCCATCCCCCCAGCAACGACAAATTCAGCATCACCGAGCTGTATCGATTGGGACGCCAAGGCAACTGCTCGAAGCCCGGAACCGCATACCATGTTGACGGTCAAGGCCGAAACCTCTGGAGGTAACCCCGCTTTCATCGCAGCCTGTCTTGCCGGCGCCTGACCTATACCTGCCTGAACCACGCAGCCCATGATCACTTCGTCGACTTTCGACGGATCGACGCCCGCTCGCTTGACAGCTTCCTTAATGGCGATCGCGCCCAACTCCGGCGCTGTGAATCCCTTTAGGGCGCCCTGAAATTTACCTGTTGGCGTTCTTGCCGCACTAATTATTACCGCTTGTTTTCTATCACTCATTTGTTTTCATCTACTCTTTGAATAAATCCGCTTCGATACCGCAAACAGTTATTTTCTCATTTGGCAGCAGCTAACTCAATCTTCACCGATGTCCTCATACCAAAGTTCCGGGTAATTCCAAATGAACCCCCGCATCATCCCAATGCACTCTGCAGAGTTCAGATCGAAAATCTTAACGCCATTCTCGCGGAGCCAATCTATACCTCCGGCGAAATTTGCCGATTCTCCTACGATCACAGTTCCAATATTGAACTGACGGATCAGTCCGCTGCAGTACCAGCAAGGTGCCAGCGTGGTCACCATTATTTTGTCGCGGTACGACGTCTGCCGGCCCGCTTTCCGAAACGCATCCGTTTCACCGTGTATCGAGGGGTCGCTCTCCTGGACCCGACGGTTGTGCCCGCGCCCAAGGCAATTTCCCTGTGAATCGAATAGAGCTGCGCCGATCGGAATGCCCCCCTCCGATTCACCCAATTTCGCTTCCTCTATAGCTACGGCCAACATTTCTTCGTTTGTCATATTGGTATGCTATCCTCGCACAAATGGACAACAGATTTAAGGCCGGCGATTATCTGTTCTTTCAGCTCGAGGCGGGGTTTGCATTGTTACGGTTACTGGCTGTGGAACGGGACGAAGGGGACATCGTTTGGCATCTCTCGGCATTTAGCGATCTTTTTCCTGACGTCGAGTCCATCGAGCAGGCGATCGCGGATCGAAACTCGTTGACGGTTTCGGTTCCGCACGTAGTTCTCACAGATCGAGCTTTCGAAAGCACGCAGGTTTCGGAAATCGCCAATGTGTCAGTTACGCCTGAAGAACAAGAAATAGTTACTAG
>JBJMGN010000164.1:0-2844 GCA_045807885.1 Pyrinomonadaceae bacterium
GTCACGGCCTTTGCACGGACGGTTTTTCCAAATTCGACGACCGCGACAAAGCTGTTGCCACTTGTGCCATAGATCCGTTTCGAGCCCTTATAACTTCGTGCGCCAAATGATGCCAATGACCCCCAGGTTGCTGACGTGAAACCGACCGGAATGCTTGCCCCTTCGTCCGTGAACGGGTGAACTATATCGTCCGACAGGCGTTGAAAACGATTGATCTCGCCCCACGGCGTTCGCCAACTGCCGAAGTTTGTCTGGAGTTTGTCGGACGCATTGACCAGCGATCGAAGCAATTCCTCGCGCCCCTTTTTTGCGGCGATGAATTCGTCCGATGACAGACCGGTCGCCGAAAAATCCTGCGGCATTTTTCGCTGAATGTCTTCACCCCACATCACCGCCAGCGATGTCGGAACTGAATCCACCGACCATCGAAGATCCCATTTGCGCAGTATCTTGATCTGCTCTGCCGTCTGGGCTTTCAGCGGATCGGACGCTGGTGTTTCGTCCCAAGCTTTGATAAGCGCAGGAATCGTTTTCTCGAACCAGGTGAGATAGCTGTCGAAGGCGGCCGCCTGAAGCTTTTCGAGCGTGAAATCTTTTCGATTTTCGAGCACCTTGATCGCATGAAGCCCACGGGCATTCTCCGTTCCGCTATCGACGTACAGCGGAAAATCGGACTGTTTCAAACTGCTCGGGCCGGCAGCGGACCAGGGCCAGTTATTACTGTTGTAGAGCCAACCGGTTGCGGGATTAATAAGATTCGGCGACTCGTCCACACTGAGCAAACCCTTATATTCGGTCGCCGGATCGGCTCCGTCAACCGCGCGGCGCCAATCGAATTTCGGGTTGCGGCGAGGAATATAGTTGGCGTGAAAATATGCGATGTTGCCATCCCGGTCGGCATAGATCGTATTGTTTGAAGAGTTCGCATGCAGTTCCATCACCTGCTTGAACTCTTTCATGTTCGTTGCTTTCGTCCGGGAGTAGGATTGCGTCAACGCCTCGATCGGCTTGTGCATCAGAGCGACGGTCACCCATTGTCCGCCTTCAGCGGTCTTGCGAACCACTGGTCCGTGATGCGTGCGGTAAACCGTAATAGTTCGTTCCGACATGCCGTTCGGTGTTCGAAAGGGAATGCGGGTCTGCGATTCGGAAACCGGTCGCTCTTCATTGCCAACCTTGTAGTAATACCGATCACCCTTCTTAACGATCGTTTCAACGAATTCGTCGATCGCGTCGACCGCGCTCGAAGTATGCATCCAGCCACAATTCTCATTAAATCCCTGATAAATAAAAAATTGGCCCCATGTCGAAGCTCCATATGCGTTCAGGCCCTCGCCGCTGGTCATTTGAAGCTCAGAGCGGAAAAAGAATGATGTGTGTGGGTTGATCAGCAAAAGTGCGTTTCCTTCCTTGGTGTTTTTGGGCGAGATCGCGATCCCGTTCGAACCGCTGGGTTCGCGAAATGGATCATCGACTTCGATCGATGCAACGTTTGCAGGAATGTCGCTGTACATCGCACGCAATCGATCGAGATTTATCGATTCGATGTCGCCGCCGATGCTTCCTTCGGTAAAGCTCAAAGCCATCCACGGCTCGAATTTGGTGATAACGCGTGGCTTTACATTCGGATGTTTTGCAAGATAGAAATTCAGCCCATCCGCCCAGGCATCCATCAATTTTCGAAGCCACTCGGGGCTCGCGGCGTAATTCTTTCGGAGCTCGACCGGATCGATAAAGATCTTCATTCGAAGGTCTTTCCAGATCGCCGATTCGCCCTCGGCCTCGGCAAGCCGCCCGAGAGAATTTAGGTAATTCGTTTCGATACGGTTGAAGTCGTCTTCCGCCTGCGCGTAGATGGCGCCGAATACCGTATCGGCGTCGGTCTTGCCTACAACATGTGCAATGCCCCAATCGTCGCGTGTGATCGTCACATTGCTCGATTCAGCCTGCCATCGGCGAAGTTCGGCCTTACTCGCTCCGACGGCCAGCTGCGAGAGTAAACAAAGGTAAAAAAAGACGAATAACGTGCGCGTAGATGTAAGAAGAAAGTGACGCATTAGCTCCTCCAAGCGTGTGAGTTTATTTTACGCAGACACGAAAAAAAGAAAAGGAACGGAGAGGCCCGTTCCTTTCGATCTGAAATATCCTGCAGGCGCAGAATGCGAAATTACTTACTTTCTAAAGGCCAGCCAAACGTTATATTTGGAACCGTCAAATAGCGTAGCTTCGAAAAGCCACGTCCCCTGTTCTGCATCACCAGGCGCATTGGCCTTGAAGTTAAAGTGCCATTGCCCATCCGTGTATCGGAATTGATTGCCGGCTGTTGCAGAAGACCCCGCAAACAAGATAGCCTCATCGCCGCTTGGAATTCCGTTACTGTACTTTTGAGCGCTAAGTGTTTGGATACCAGCAGCGAGCGGTGCCCCGAAGCACGTCGCAGTGAACTTAAACGGCACTGTGCTGTTATGCTTGAACGTTCTCAAAGGGTTAAGGAAGCTTCCGCCAAGTCCAGACATATTGGGGGACACATTGGCACCCCCGATCGGCGACAGGAATCCGTTAAAAGAGCTGCATGCTGAACTTACCGAAACAGATCCTGGCGCGTATGGTGACGTGAAGCTGTAGTTATTGTCCGAGCCGCCGGAACAGCTTGTCTGATAATTGCCGACCGTCGAACCCACGATGTAAGTTGTCGAGCATGCCGGCAGAACGTCGATCACTGCCGCGGATTCTCCCGCCGCGAATCCGTTCAAAACCGGCGTGACCGACGGAACTGCGTCGCCGAAAATTACGTTGTGGCTTGATGCTGTCACGGTCAAAGCTTTTTTAGCGATCGTAATGCCT
>JBJMGN010000165.1:0-11519 GCA_045807885.1 Pyrinomonadaceae bacterium
GAAACCTCGATCTTCGCGAGCATCGTAAACGGGATCGCACATAAGAGAAGGTCAGCGTACAGGGTTTGAAGTTTATCGCGTTCGCGAAATGTGACGGCTATCCGATTTGGACCGGGCTCTATCTTGACGACTGGGACACCAAACCGTATCTTGCCTTTCAGCCGTTCGGCGAACGCCTTCGGCAGTAGATCGTTACCGCCCTTTATCTTTTGCCAGTGATCCGCGTCGCCAAGGCCCATCACATTCTGCGTCGCATCGCGAAATCTGTCCCAGTCAGTCTGCTCGACACCGTCGTTAGCGAGCCGCATGAACTTCCCGTCATTCGGATAAAACGGTATCAGCGGCAGCCCGAATTCGCGCACATATTTATGCGTTAGGTCGTGGTCGTCTGGAATTCGTGCAGCTCCCGCGTCCGCATAAACACCATCTCCAAAATCGCGAAGCGTCAACACGCGCCCGCCCGGCCGCTCTTGCGCCTCAAGGACGGTCACGTCGTATCGCAGCTTGCTCAACTCATATGCCGCAACAAGTCCGGCGAGGCCGCCGCCGACTACAACTACCTTCGCGCCCTGCCCCGAAACCTGCGCCGCCGCAAAACGCGGCGCCACCACGGCGGCCGAGGCCGCGATCAAGCCGCTAAACAAAAAATCGCGACGCTTCATTTTACGGACTTCCAGATCTGACGGATCGCACCGAGGTGATAAGCGGTATGTGCGACGATCCCCATCGCCATGCCGGACCGGATCTCATTCCAATCCTCGACCGTTGCCAGGCAGCGAATTGTTTTTTCGTACGATTCCTTAACGGTCGTACGCAAGGCGTCCCATTCTGTTTCGTTAACAGTCTCGATCAGCCAGCTGTCTTCCCAGTTCACAGGCTCGGTGCGGCCGCTAATGTACTCGCAAAGCCTGTCCAGGTAGAATTTCGCATGCTCGGTCTGCGCGGCGATCGTCGTTCCGTGGAATTCACGGGACGCCGCTTCGGCGGAAACATCGGCCATGGTTTCGAAGAACCCGGCTTTCTTGTCCAGGTAAGCGCTCGGCTGGCCAACGGGAGGCCCTTCGAAAGTTTCCCGCAGCACGAACGCGACCGCAGCCACAAAAACCATTACCCCGGACGTCGACTCGCTCTTTGTTTGTGCTGATCCCATTTGTGCTAACCTCGAACCCGGTGCGGGAAAATATCGATAAATTCATCGCCGGTCTCCAGGAGAGCCTGCAAAACTCGACGTTTGTTAAGCTTACATTAGCCAATTATAAGGGCAGCGAAGAGCATCTGCAACGAATTTCCGTACGCGTGGTTGCAACAAAAAAAGGCAAGCTGCTCGCATTCCAAACGCGTTTTGCGACCCGCGATGTTGTAACGAATTTCGATATCGAACCCGGAATCGGACAGGTCAGAACTCATTTAGAAAACGGATTCCGTTCCGCTCATCTTTTTACCACCGAAAACGATTTCCAGTTAACTATCGGAAAAAAGAGCGCACGCCTGATCAAAACGAAGCCGACGTTCCATAACAAGCCCTCCGTTTCCCACGACCGCGAAAAGAAACACCTGATCGACCCCAACGCTTACTATCTGAAAGCCCTCGGTATCACGACCGACGAAGGCAGGATCCGCTCCGACCAACGCGATAAATGGACACAGATAAACAAGTTTGTCGAGATCGTCGCCGGACTCATAGAAAATTCGTCGCTCAAGGACAAACCAGATCTGCATATCGTCGACATGGGCTCCGGCAAAGGCTACCTTACCTTCGCTCTCTATGACTTCCTAATGCAGAAGCCAGCACGCAGTAAGGGCGAAATAAGCATCCAACTCACCGGCGTGGAACAGCGCCCCGACCTCGTCTCGCTTTGCAAAGAAATCGCCCAAGCCTCCAGTTTCGACGGACTAAAATTCGTCCAAGGCACGATCGCCGATTTCGATCTCGGCGAGACCGATATTTTGATCGCGCTCCACGCCTGCGACACCGCCACTGACGATGCACTTTACAAAGGAATAACCGCAAACGCAGAGATCATCGTCGCCGCCCCCTGCTGCCATCACGAGCTGAAAAAGCAATTAAAGCTGCCCGACCTGCTAGCCGGGATCCTGAAACATCCCGTAATGCTCGAACGCACGGCCGAAACCATCACTGACGGAATACGTTCGCTGTTGCTTGAGTCGAAAGGTTATAAGACAAAGATGTTCGAATTTGTCGCAACCGAACACACGCCGAAAAACAATCTGCTTGTCGCAACGCGCATAAGTAGCCCCAAGGGCTCCGCTGAGGATAAGAGAGTGGAAATCGCGGCGATCACGGATGAATTTGGCATCGAACATCAGCGACTGGCAGATCTGCTTGATCGTAAACAATGAATAAATCCCGGATAGCGCAGATTCGTCTCGCAAACCAACAGATCGTAGGTACGAAATTCACCGAACCGAAAGAACTGGTTGCTTGGCTAGGCGCCGTTCAGGCACAGGATTATGGGATGGCAAAATGGGCGGTCGGCCTGCGGCTCGCATCCGCAACCGAAAGATCGATTGAGGCTGCAGTCGACAGCGGTTCGATAATTCGAACACATGTGTTGCGTCCCACATGGCACTTTGTAGCTAAGGATGACATTCGCTGGATTCTGGACCTAACCGCCCCGCGTGTGCATCAGGCATGCGCTTTCGGAATGCGGTTTTTCGAATTGGATGGAAAGACGCTCAACCGGTGCAGCAATCTCATTACCCGAGCGCTTGAAGGGGGAAATCACCTTACCCGACGGGAGCTCATGGCTTTGATCGAAAACAAAGGGATCAGAACAGATACCCACCGGGCTTCTCATATTATGCTTCACGCTGAACTTGATCAGCTCGTATGCAGTGGAACAAGGCGCGGTAAACAGTTTACCTATGCCCTCTTTGACGAGAGGGTTCCGACCACAAGACCTTTGCACCGTGAAGACGCGCTGGCAAAACTAGGCGAACGATATTTTACGAGCCACGGCCCCGCGCAGGTGAAGGATTTTGCATGGTGGTCTGGCTTGACCATCGCCGACGCCATATCGTCTATAAAAATGATCGAATCAGGTCTTTGCAGCGAAAAGGTCGACGGTGATGCTTACTGGATGTCTAATTCCTTAAGCTCGCCAATTGGCTCAAAATGCGTTCGTTTGTTACCGGCATTTGATGAATTTACCGTAAGTTACAAAGATCGCAGCGCATCGATAACTCCTGACCGCTTAAAGGATGTGACCGCAGGCCATGCGATTTTCAAGCCGATCGTTGTCGTCGATGGCCATGTCGTCGGGGTGTGGAAAAGAACACTGAACAAAGCATGTATAAGGATCGAATACAATTTCTTTGAAGAATTGAAGAGCTCCAAGCTCATGGAACTCCAAAAGGCGGCAAATTTTTATTGCACGTTCGAAGGCAAACCGTTAATGTAACCAGCGATAGATTCTTTTGCTGGACTGCTTAGATCTTTAGTTCCAATTAATATATTTATGCGATCAGAAGCCAAAACACCGGCCGAATATCTCGAATCCATTCCGGATGATAGAAAAGAAGCAGTGACGAAACTCTACAAAACCATCAAAAAGAATCTGCCGAAAGGTTTTCAGGAAGTGATGGGTTACGGGATGCCCGGCTGGGTCGTGCCGCACAAGCTGTACGCCGGCGGCTATCACTGCACTCCGGAACTGCCATTGCCGTTTATCAGCTTCGCGTCGCAGAAGAATTTCATCGCCCTGTACCACATGGGCTTGTATTCCAATAAGAAAATGCTCGAGTGGTTTCAGTCTGAGTGGAAAAAAGCCACGCCGAAAAAGCTGGATATGGGCAAAAGCTGTATTCGATTTAAGAAACCGGAAGATATTCCCTTTGATCTGATCGGCGAGCTCGCTACAAAGTTTACGCCTCAGCAATGGATCGAGGTTTACAGCAAATGGGACCCGCGAAACAAAACAAAATAGCCTCAGGCCCCACCGGATCCCAATAAAGTGTTCCAATATAGTGCAGTTTATGCTATGATGTTTCATAAGAGGCACATAGCCTGATTGGCTTTATTCGTGCCGGATCTTTGAAAGTCTAAACAACGGTTTACTCTCCTCGTTTTGAAAAAATATGCATGGGACAGTGGGACAGTTTGGGACGGATCGCAAAAGGCCTATAAAATAAGGACCAAACCGAATTTTGTGCTGTCCCATCGCTGTCCCGCCAGATAATTAGGTGGGACAGTGGGACAATCCCGGAACTTCCTTAACCGCCGCAATCTTGACTATTTTGTAGTGTTTATCGCATAATTATGGTTTGTCTTTATAACAGCGAGACAAGCAAGGGAGAAGCAATGAAAGCAGAAATTCATCCGAAATACGAAGACGTTTCAGTTACATGTGCGTGCGGTAATGCGTTTACGACGCGCTCCACGCATAACGGCGAACTTCACATTGAAATTTGTTCCGAATGTCATCCGTTCTTTACCGGTAAACAGAAACTGGTAGATACCGCCGGACGCGTCGACCGCTTTAACAAGCGTTATGCACGCGGTTCCGCTGTCGAAGCCGGTACGAAGTAACGGCAAGATCAATGTCGTCAAACGACCGATATTAGCTATTCAAAACTAGACGCCGACGCTTTTGAGCGCCGTTCGATATGGGTGTGCCAAGATCACATCTCGCGAAAGGTGAAAAAGGGTCGGCGTTAGTCTTTTATTGAAAAGAAAGTGGATTGGCTCTTAAATATCGATTGGAAGTCGATGTTCGTGCCGACGGAATCGGTCCTCGAGGTCGTTATTCGCGGCTCGATAATGTATATCGGTATGTTCGCGCTGCTGCGTGTGTTCCGGCGGCAGGCAGGTTCGGTGGGCATTGCCGATCTTTTAGTGATCGTCGTTATTGCTGACGCGGCGCAAAATGGCATGGCCGGCGATTCTCGGTCCATCACCGAAGCCCTGCTCCTGATTACCACGATCGTTGTTTGGGATTGGTTTTTTGATTGGCTGGGCTTCAAATCGCCGTTTTGGCAGCGTATTTTGCAGCCTTCACCGCTGTTGCTGATCGAGAACGGAAAGCTTATAACAG
The DNA here is from genome assembly GCA_045807885.1 of Pyrinomonadaceae bacterium. Taxonomy (GTDB): domain Bacteria; phylum Acidobacteriota; class Blastocatellia; order Pyrinomonadales; family Pyrinomonadaceae; genus OLB17. The sequence continues at coordinate 5,055 of JBJMGN010000165.1, forward strand.
CCAATCTTGACAAGGAATTCATCAGCGAAGACGAATTGATAGCTCAGCTTCGAGAACATGGATTAGAAGACTATTCACGTGTGCGAAAATGTTACCTGGAAAGCAACGGCCACTTCAGTGTACTGACTGAAATGCCGGACAAACGTAAACAAGAGGGCAACGGTCAGCCAGGCGGTGCCGTCAATAAGAAGTCATGAAAAAAAGCAGCTCACGAAAACTCAAGTTTCTTCACACTGTGTTCGCTATGGAGCGCGACCTGATCGTAGGCGGCCAGGCCGTAATGGAAGGCGTGATGATGCGAACTCCATCCGCATATGCGATCGCTTGTCGTAAGTCGGACGGCGAGATAGTTACCACGGCTGAATCGTTGCCAAAATGGAGCGATACCTACAAATGGCTTTCCTGGCCGGTCCTGCGCGGCGGCGCAACGCTCATTCAGTCGCTCGCTCTCGGAGTAAAGGCCCTGAATTTTTCTGCCCGCGTTTATGAAGAGGACTTGAAAGCAAAAGAAGAGCTCGCAAAGGAAAAGGTCGCGATCTCCGAGCCGGTTCTTGTCGAAGGCACAACAAACGAAGACTTCACGAAAGCGCCGGTGAAGGTCATCATGCCGGAGAAAAAAGAAGAAAAGAAAATGGCGCAGTCCGCGGGTGCGATCGGCTCGATTATCGTCGCTTTGGGATTCAATATTTTGTTATTCCTCGTCGCTCCGTTGTTGCTGACAAATATCGCGTTCATTTATTTCGGCTGGGCCGAATCGCCGTTTATTGCGGCGGATGGGAGCTGGCTTCAGATGGCAAAGGCATACATCTGGGAAGCAAAACCGCATTCATGGGTAGCATTCAACCTTATTGACGGCCTTGTTCGGATGGCGTTTTTCCTCACGATGATCGTTTCGATGTCGTACCTTAAGGATATCCGTCGAGTATTCGAATATCACGGTGCGGAACACAAAACGGTATTCACATGGGAAAAGGGTCTCGAACTAACACCCGATAACGCCCACCCCCAGCGTCGCCAGCACCCGCGCTGCGGAACGTCATTCCTGATGGTAGTGATGCTCGTCGCGATCGTGCTTTTTTCGGTGATTAAGTTCGACGCCATGTGGATGAATCTGGTCGTGCGTATTGCGTTGATGCCGCTGGTCGCGGGACTTTCTTATGAAGTGATCCGCTACGCCGCGAAAAAAGAGTCTGGTGCGGTCTTTAAGTTCATGACCAAACCCGGTCTTTGGCTACAGAACATCACGACGCAGGAACCGGACAGCGAACAGCTTGAGGTTGCCATCAGGGCGCTCGATGAATCGTTGAAGCTGGAATCTAATGCAGTTGCCGGCCCTCAGTTGGCGGTTGTCAGTTAGTTGTGTTGATATCACTGACAATTTCTTTGCTGACTACTGATCACTGCCTACTGACAACTGTTTTATATGTTCGAAAAGCTTGCACAAATTGAAAAGAGCTACGAAGAGCTCACGGACCAGATCTCGCAGCCTGAGTTCATGAACGATATGTCTGCCTACGCGAGGCTGATGAAACAGCACCGCTCATTGGGCGAGATAGTGGAAAAATATCGCGAGGTCAAAAAAATGCGTGAGGACCTCCAAGGCGCACGCGAAATGGCCGATCTTGCTGATGACGATGATATGCGTCTCATGGCAGAGGATGAAATTCTCGATATTGAATCTCGCTTACCTGCTGCCGAAGAAGAATTGAAGGTCCTTTTGCTGCCGAAGGATCCGAACGACGAGAAGAATGTAATCCTGGAAATTCGTGCTGGAACGGGTGGCGACGAAGCGACGCTGTTCGCAGCCGAAATGCTCCGCATGTACGCCCGCTACGCTGAACGCCAGGGCTGGAAAATGGACATCATGGACGCGGCCGATACGGGCGTCGGCGGTATCAAAGAAGCGATCGCTATGATCGAGGGCGATAACGTCTTTTCGAAAATGCGCTACGAATCGGGGGTGCATCGCGTTCAGCGCGTGCCGCAAACCGAAACACAGGGGCGTATCCATACTTCGGCGATAACGGTTGCAGTGCTCCCCGAAGCGGAAGAAGTTGATGTGCAGATCAATCAGAATGACCTGCGGATCGACACGTTTTGTTCGTCAGGTCCAGGCGGTCAATCCGTAAACACGACCTACTCGGCCGTGCGTATCACGCACATGCCTTCGGGCGTCGTGGTCTCGATGCAGGACGAAAAGTCGCAGATAAAAAATCGTGAAAAGGCGATGCGTGTTTTACGCGCGCGTCTGCAGGAGCTCGAGGAGCAAAAACAGCACGAGGCTCAGGCAAGTGAGCGGAAATCGATGGTGGGCAGCGGCGACCGTTCAGAGAAGATCCGTACGTATAACTTCAAAGAGAATCGCGTGACCGACCACCGTATCGGCCTAACAGTTCACCAACTGGATCTTGTAATGGAAGGCCAGATCGACGAATTCATAGACGCATTGCGAACCCATTATCAAACCGAAAAGCTGAAAGCCGAAGCCGTCGCAGCCTGAAGTAAGAGGCCAAAAGTAAAACGGGAATAACTTGATTTGTTTGCCTTTTACCTTTTTACTTTTTACTTGGAATGCCTATAACAAAACTCTTTCTGATCAGACACGGTCAATCCGCTGGAAACGCCGAAGGGCGCTTTGGCGGCCACGGTCCGACGCCCCTGTCTGAGCTCGGTCTCAGACAAGCGGAGATCACAGCGAGGTTTCTGGCAAAGGAACAAATCAACGCGATCTATTCGAGCGACCTCCAACGAGCCGTTCAGACAGCTCAGCCTCTTGCCGATATTCTTGGGCTAAGGATCAATGCGACCGAAGCATTTCGTGAGCGTCACGTAGGCGTGCTTGAGGGCCTGACCTTTGACGAGTCGAAGGCGAATCATCCGAAGGATTATTACGCACTAGTGAACCGCAGCGTACACCACGTCATTACGAAAGGAGAGAGCTATAGGCATCTCCTCAAACGAGCAACAACCGAGCTTTGGGAGATCTTGCGTGATCATCAAGGCGGCCGTATTGCAGTCTACTCGCACACAGGCGCGATCTGTTTTATGACCCTTCATTTGATGGGCGCGATCCGCCGCGACACGCGTCAGACGCCATGGATAGTGACCTCAAATTGCGGTATCAACCGTTTTGAGATACGTGGTCGGCGAAACGTCCGCGTCCTCGCCCTTAACGACACCCGCCATCTCGTCGAACCCACCGGCAACGACTCCTTCGCCGCCAGCTAATCGAGCTTGAATTCGTTACGGCACGCTTACCTCAGGTTCTGTATATCCTTACCCGATAAGTTACTTGACTTTAATGTACTATTCGCATTAACTACGCATACGAATCAGCAATGAGGTGCAGCATGCGTTTAAGTTCATTTCTAATCCTACTTGCTCTGGGATTTTCGTCGGAAACTGTGGCACAGGATGACGAGGTCCGACAAGGTTCCGGACTTCCGATGCAGATCGGTGATAACGTTCGAGCCGGCGACCGCATGAACGTTTCGGGTAGAATCGCCGTCGAAGGCTCAAAAAATCTGAAACGCGCACCTGTTATTTCAGTAACCGTGACATACGCGGGTGCGGCTGCCGAGAAGGCCATTGCGAATGATGAGGGTTATTTTCTGGTGCGAAACGTACCACGAAACAATGTGGGAATTGTTGTCGAGATAGATGGTGTCGAAGTTCTCCGTCAGCCAATAATTGCACCTCCTATGGGTAATCCGAGGTTCGACTATACGGTTGCGTGGCCACCCGCAAATTCTCAGGAGAAAAAGCCTGGCGTCATTATGGCCGAACAGGGCTTTATCAGGGCGGAAAAGAATGAAGCAATTTATCGTCAGGCCGTTGCAGCTCTCAAGAATAATGACACTGCTAGCGCAGTCAATTTGTTCGACCGAGTGCTTGCGGCCGAATCGCAAGATTTTGTTTCCTGGACGGACCTCGGCACTGCTTATTTCAAAGCCAATTCGCTCGACAATGCCGAAGCGTGTTATTTCAAGGCAATTGAACTAAAAAAAGACTATTTGATTGCGTTGCTAAATCTGGGAAAGCTTTATCTTTTAAAAAAACAGTATGACAATGCTGTGCTCGTACTTTCAAATGCAGTGAAGTCCGCTCCAACTTCGCCCGACACACACCAATACCTTGGAGAGGCTTATTTGCAGTCAAAGAAAGGGGCGGCAGCGCTCTACCATTTTGACGAAGCTTTAAGGCTAGCTCCCGACGATAAGGCCGAGCTTCACCTGAGAATTGCCGCACTCTACGACGCCGCAAAAATGAAGGATAAAGCTGCCAAGGAATACAAGGCATTCCTTGTGAAACGACCTAATTATCCTGAAAAGAACGAATTGGAACGATACGTAAAGGAAAACCTACTCCAATAAAAATGGCTGGATCGCATATTACGACCCAACCATCATGCGGTTATTCGACCTAGCAATGACTAAAAATCGTACCTCAGGGCAAATTGCATTATGCGTGCCGTCTGTCGCGAGGACGTCAATCTACCGAAATTGGAAGGCGCTTGGCTACCCTCCTCACCTAGAAGCGTCAATGCCTGCCCCCAGAAAGCATGGGCATTAGCAATATTGAAAACTTCCCAGCGGAACGTGAGTTTATGGCCTTCTCGGTAAGGCATGTTGAAGGATTTGTATAATCCCATATCGACATTGACCATGCCCGGGAAACGCAATGGATTTCGCGAACCCGTTTCGCCAGGGTACGGCGTTCTGAATGCGGCAAACGCAGCGTCCGGATCTGAAAACAGATTCGGAAGCGAGCAACCGGCCGTTGGACTGCTTACGTTACAAGCTGAAGCCGCAGTATTGCGGAAATCTCCGGTTTGAACAGGGTGCATCAATACTGGATACGATCGGCGGTTCCAATTCGTCTGCCAACCCACACCGTCCTCATAATGGCCGGATTGACCCTGAGAAGGACCTGAATCGTAACGAACGACAGCGCTCAATTGCCATCCGCCAAAGATCGAATCTAAAACGGAATTCATGCCACTAAAGAAATGCTTACTCTTCCCGATCGGAATTTCCCAGACGCCATTGAAATTGATCACATGTCGGAGATCGAAGTCAGATTCGGCTCGGTTGTTGCGAATATTAAAGGCATCAATCACGAATGAACCGCCTCCGAAATTTCCGCTCGTCTGAAGACCGGACGAATCGTCGATCGATTTGGCAAAGGTGTAATTGAAGTCCCAAGTAATACCAGTGAAACGTTGTCGAATGCTTAAAGTGCCCGCATGATAATCGGATGAGCCGATAGTGCTATGCGCTGAAAGGGCGTCGTACTGACCCTGGAAAAAGTAATTGGGAAGTCCGTACGATGAAATCTCTTGCCACATAAAGCCCCAATCACCCGTCCAATTCGGCCGAAGCCAAGCAACTGCCTGAGTGTTAGTGAGTCCGGCGGGCATGCCACCTCCAAGGAAATCCGGCACCGAACCAATGCTGCCCGGCGTCCACAAATGGTCAAACAATGGAACCGTTGCGATCGACGTCAATGGAACACCTGCTCGAATCTGTTTCTCAACGATCGTTGCGGCCTCGTTAAAGGTCATCCCAGACTGCGTATCTCGGATATTGTTGACCATCATCACATCGCGGCTCAGAAGGAGGTTTCTCGCGAGTCGGCCGACATACGCAACGTCGACCCAGATCTTTCCCGGAAGTTGGCGGCCGTAACTAATGTTCCAGGAGTAATTGATCGGGGACACTAGATTCGTGTCCAGAGATCCCTCGATCTTTCCATTTCCGGGGGACGTGAATGGCGCCGTCTGCGGAAACGTCAAGTTGGAAGGAATCGCGATATGTGCAAGGCCCCGAATGTTCATCGAAGGTCCCGTATAAAGCGGCGCTGAATTGGGCCCGTCGACGATCGTGTAGGTACCAACGTTGATGCTCGACGCTGACGAAAAGCCTAGCTGGTTACCGCCATCCCACTGGGTCGCTAATTGTTGGCCGAAGTAGTCGTTCGTGATCGCGACTCCCGCTCGAAATACCGACTCGCCATTCCCGCCAAAAACCTTGCCCCAAAACCCGTCCTTAAAGTCCGGCGTCCATGCCACAGCCACCCTTGGTTGGAAATTGTTTTTATCCAGCGGATACATGCTGTCGCCGCCATTGACCTTTCCTGAGAGGACCACCGAGATTGGCGTCCGCAAATTGATGCCTCGGTTCATTGCGTCCGCCCGCATCGCCAGGTACTCGTCAAGATTTATGTTAGGTTGCGTTTCAAAGCCCTGAGCTTCGTGAACTGGCATGCTCAAACCATAGCGGAGGCCAAGTGTCAGATTCAGATTCTGACGTAGCCGCCAGGCGTCCTGGACGTAAAAATCGTATTCCTCCGTCTTGAAAATTCGCTTCACACCCGTATTTGCAGCTTGAAGCGTGCCGTCAACATTGAAGTTGAAATTCGCCCCGTAACCACTCAATCTTCCAAATAGTGCGACCACCGCACCTT
>JBJMGN010000166.1:0-15589 GCA_045807885.1 Pyrinomonadaceae bacterium
GATGAGCGATCGCCTTACCGATCTTTCACCGGAGCGCGTTGAATTGATAAAACGGGTCTATCCGGCGGTGGATATCCGGCCCCTCGACCTGTTCAAGTCCGAAAGAAACAAGCGTATTTGGGACCTGAAGATAAGCCATCTCAACCGCAGTTATGATGTCGTCGGGCTGTTCAATTTTGATGAGGCAAAACGATCGTCGATGTTCGTTGGATGGAAGGATCTCGGCCTTGCAGAAGACCAGCAGGTGCATGTTTTCGATTTCTGGAACAAGGAATATCTGGGCGCATTTGATCGCGGTGTTTCGATCGACCTAGAACCAACCAGCACCCGTGTACTCACGCTCGTTCCGGCTACGGACGAGATCCAACTGGTCTCGACCAGCCGTCACATCACGCAGGGCTGGGTCGATCTGGTCTCGCACAACTTTAACCCCTCAAAGAATATCTACTCTGGCAAAAGCAAGGTCGTCCGCAACGATCCGTACGAGATTCGTTTCGCGTTTCCGCAGGGCAAGAATTTTGTCATTACGCAAGCGAATGCAAGAAACGGTAGATCGAAGCTGCCGGTAAAAATAACCAATCACCAGGGTTGGGCAACCGTGGAGTTCACATCGCCGGAAAATGCAGAAGCAAGCTGGGACGTGATGTTCGAGGCCGCTGAATATTACCGCTTTCCGGTTCGCGAGCCGAACAATCTTTGGGCAAATGCACCGAGCGTAGACGGAGTCGATCTGCATTGGGGGGTTCCGCATCAACCCGCGGAAGGCTATCAGATCTCGCTGGACGGCAAGGTGGTTGGTTACTCAACTACGCAGTCGTTTGCGCTTCGCGGTCTCGACCCGAACAGGGAATATGGAGCTGAGGTGAGAACAGTATGGCAGGACGGCAAACTGAGCGAGAAAAGCGCAAAGCTCAAATTCACATTGAAACAGCTCCTGCCGCACGAGCTTAACCTCTCAGATCTCGTCCCGGTCAGCCTAACGCACGGCTGGCGGCAGACGGAAATGAACCGGACCTTCACCGGAAAGGGACTCTCTATCGGCGGCCGGCACTACCCGTCGGGGATCGGCATGCCAACGGATTCGGAGGTTGAATTTGCGATAAACGGCATCTACGAAACGTTTTCGGCCCAGATCGGGCTCGATGACGAATTCAACAGCCCCGACGGAAGCGTCGATTTTATTCTTGACGGCGATGGCAGGGAAATCTGGCGGAGCAGCAAAGCGTTAAAGAAGGCCGATGGAGCCGTTCCTGTCATTGTGAATATCAAAGGTGTGCAGAATTTGAAACTGAAAGTCCGTCGCACCCAAGGCCAGAGCGGCCGAGCTCACGCAGATTGGGTGAATGCGAAGCTGATAAGAACCGGAAATTGAACTGTCGGGGTGATATGTATCGCTTGTTCTGCACTTTTGTTTCGCTGCTCTTAACCTTTGCGGTGCACGGCCAAGCTGCATTCGATGTAGCCAAATTCGACAAGGTGCGCGTCATCGATGCGGCCGATCGATATTTGATGGAACAGCCGATAACTATTACGGCTTCGAGTTCGCCAAGAAGCGCAGGGGGCAAGCACGACTTTTTCTCAGAGGGCGATTACTGGTGGCCCGATCCGGCAAACCCGAACGGCCCATACATCCAGCGCGACGGTGTGACGAACCCCGAAAATTTTGTCGAGCACCGACGGGCGATGATGCGGCTCAGCGTACAGGTTCCGACGCTCGTGGCGGCATGGAGAATAACTGGAAAAAAGGCTTATGCGAATAAGGCAGCCGAACATTTGCGAGCCTGGTTTGTGGACGAAGGGACACGGATGAATCCGAGCCTGCTTTATGCTCAGGCGATTAAGGGAAGATTTACTGGTCGGGGTATCGGAATAATCGACACGATCCATTTGGTCGAGGTCGCGCGTGCGGTTGGGGTCCTGGAAAGCTCGAATGGAATATCAGTTGCAGTTCTGTCAGGCGTCAAGAAATGGTTTTCCGAGTATTTGCAGTGGATGGCCACGCATCAGTACGGCATGGACGAGCGAGAGGCGAAGAATAATCACGGAACGTGTTGGGTGATGCAGGTCGCAGCCTTTGCCCGGCTGACCGGAAATAAAGATTTGCTCGAATATTGCCGCACGCGATTCAAGACCGTGATCGTCCCCGGCCAGATGGACAAGGACGGCAGCTTTCCCCAGGAATTGAGGCGGACGAAGCCGTATGGCTATTCGCTTTTTAATCTGGATGCGATGACGACGATCGCGCAGATCTTGTCGACGCCGCAAGAAAACTTGTGGGTGTTCGAAACGCCTGACGGGCGAGGCCTCTCCTTGGCAATGAAATACATGTTTCCGTATATCCTCGACAAAAAGAGTTTTCCCAAGTCGGCTGATGTAATGTACGACGGGGAATGGCCGATGAGACACAGTAGCTTGCTTTTCGCGGGCCTCGCGCTCGGCCGACCGGAATATATCGATCTTTGGAAGCGGCTGTCGCCCGATTCGAAAGTTGAGGAAGTAATTCGCAATTTTTTTATTCGTCAGCCGGTTCTTTGGGTCAGTTAGGCAACCAGGAATCAGAGTATTTATGAAAAGCCGTGGCTTCAGAACGATCTTATTTTGTATGGCCTGCTTCGGAATGGTGCCATCACTGACTCTGGCTATTTATTTACAATGACGCCTGAAGGGACGTTTGGGGACGCCCCGTTGGCGTGACAGCAGGAAACGATGGGGCGAAGGTGCCAAATAGGTCCACAAGCGACATGATCGCAGCGTGATATGACGGCCGAAGAAGCCGAAAGCAAATTGAGCGCTGCATCGGCTGGTCAACGGAGAAAGTTCTGTGTATGCAGAAACGGTCTGTTCGCAGACCAAAGAACAGGCCATGAAGATCACGGGTGCAAAAACCTTGGACATACGCTTTCCGACCTCCTGGTCATCGGACGGCTCGGACGCGATAAACGTCGATCCAGATTATTCGGCGGCCTACGTGATACTGACCACGGATTCGCCGCAAGGGCTTGAAGGTCACGGCCTGACCTTTACGATCGGACGAGGGAACGAGATCTGTTGCTCGGTGATCGAATCGCTAGCGTCTCGTCTCGTTGGCAAATCGCTTCAATCTCTCAGCGATGATATGGCTGGTTTTTGGTACACGATGACCGGCGACAGTCAGCTTCGTTGGCTCGGGCCGGAAAAAGGAGTCGTTCATCTTGCGGCCGCTGCGGTTATCAACGCGGTGTGGGACCTGTATGCAAAAGTCGAGCAAAAGCCGCTCTGGAAGCTCTTATCGGATATGACACCGGAACAGATCGTCGCGGCCATTCCGTTTAGGTACATTACGGATGCGATCACGCCCGACGAGGCGTTGCAGTTGCTGCGCTCACAAATGGATCATCGTGGGCGGCGTGAGGCGGAGATGCTGGAAAGGGGTTATCCGGCATACACCACATCGACCGGCTGGCTCGGCTATTCCGATGAGAAGATACGACGTCTAGTGCGGCAAGCGCTTGCGGATGGCTGGTCCGAATTCAAGATGAAAGTCGGACTCAATCTGGATGACGACATTCGTCGTGCCGCATTGATCCGGAATGAGATCGGTCCGGATCGAACGTTGATGATGGATGCGAACCAGGTCTGGGATGTACAGCAGGCGATCGACAACGTGCGGGAGCTTTCGTCATTTGCACCGGTGTGGATCGAAGAGCCGACAAATCCGGATGACATTCTCGGGCATGCCGCCATCGCGAAAGCGGTCGCTCCGATTGGTGTTGCAACGGGCGAACATTGCCATAATCGCGTTATGTTCAAGCAGTTGCTGCAGTCCGACGCTATCGATTTCTGTCAGATCGACAGCTGCCGTCTTGCCGGCGTGAACGAAGTGATCGCGGTCCTGCTGATGGCTGCGAAATTTGGGGTGCCCGTCTGTCCGCATGCCGGCGGCGTCGGCCTTTGCGAGTATGTCCAGCATCTTTCGATCTTCGACTATCTCGCGGTGAGCGGTTCGCTCGACGGGCGGCGGATCGAGTACGTCGATCATCTTCACGAACATTTTATAGACCCTGTAGTCATAAGGAACGGACGGTATATGCCCCCTAGCGTTCCTGGCTACAGTATCGCAATGAAGACTGAATCGCTTCAATGGTACGAATTCCCTAACGGAGGGGCTTGGAAAAATGAATAACGAACTGCAGATCGCCCTCGTCAGTGGACCAGCATATGACCCCTTGTACGAAAGCCTGGCGATATTTACCGCCACTACCGGTATAAGGGTGAACGTAGCATTTACAGGTGACCATCCCGCGCTTAATCATCACCTCGCGGAGCTGAAGCACGTGCCGTATGACCTCGTCTCGACCCACACAAAATATGCACCTTCGCAGCGAGATTTTCTGGCTCCGTTAAATGGAATTATAGACGATTCCGAACTCGAAGATTTTGCACCGATGCTGCTCGAGCTTGCGACCTTCGATGACTTGCTCTACGGTCTCCCGCGTAATATCGACGTTCGTCTCCTGCATTACAGAAACGATCTGATCACGACTCCGCCGTCAACGTGGGATGAATTGTGCGGCCTCGCGCTTCAATTGAATTCGCCGCCGGACCTTTACGGCTTCGTATTTCCGGGACGCGAGTCTGGTTTATTCGGCACATTTTATGAGCTTGCCGAAATGGCCGGCGCGCATCTTTTCCGGTCGGACCTTGTTCCCGACATTGAGAACGACGCCGGTCGATGGGCCTTAGGACTTCTGCGAAAACTTTATTCCGAAGAGGTTATGCCGAGTGAATTTTCTTCCTGGCATTATGAGGAGGTTCATGAGTGTTTTCGGTCCGGGCACGCCGCAATGGTTTGCGATTGGCCCGGATACTACAGTCTTTATCAGGATGAGAGCATCTCGGCCGTCAATGGAAATCTCGGCCTAAGCCTTTATCCGACCGGGCCGGCGGGCAAATCTCTTACCTACGGCGGCGGCCATACTTTCGCCTTGACAAAAACCGGGGCCATCAATGGGGACACGGTGAAATTACTCTTGTTTCTCACCGCTTTTGACCAGCAATTGCTGGAGGCTCGAAACGGCTGCGTGCCAGTGCGGAGATCGGTCATGCGGCAGATGCAGGGCGAAGCCGACGAAGCAAATAAAGCGCGGCTGGCGATGCTGGAAACGGTCATCACCGAACATATCCTGATACCTCCGAAATTTGCTCGTTATCCTGAGGTGGAGGAAGTACTCTGGCGAACGGTCCAAAGCGCCATCGTCGGTAAAACGACCATAGATGACGCTCTGCGATATATGCGGAGGCAGGTGGAACACATCGTCCGATCCGAGGCACCAATTGCGTCAAACGGCGCCAAGAGATCGCTCCCGATACGGCAAACACGATGAAGCGACGCGACTCTTGCTAGAACGATCATTGGGATTCCGCGAAGAATACCTCAGAAGATTTCGCTCAAAACTGACCGTATGAAATTTCTCTGTCTAATAAACCTTTTCGCGGTCTTTATCTGTGGCTTGCCAGTGCGCGGTCAAACCGAGCACACGCGACGGATTAATATCTATCATCAAGGCTGGATCGACCTTAATAAGAACGGCCGCAAGGACATCTATGAAGACTCAAAAGCGAACGTCAATGCTCGGGTCGAAGATCTTTTGCGTCAAATGAATCTGAACGAAAAGACAAACCAGACCGCGACACTGTATGGTGTTGGCCGAGGGCGATCTGATTCGGATCCGCCCTTGAAAGATGAGCTCCCGACGCCGGATTGGAAGAACGAGATATGGAAGGACGGCATTGCAAATATCGACGAGCACCTCAACGGCTGGGGCCCTAACGGTAAGAGTATCTACGCCACCGACATAAAAAAACATGTCTGGGCGATGAACGAAGTTCAGCGATTCTTTGTAGAAGAAACGCGCCTCGGAATCCCCGTCGATTTTACAAATGAAGGCCTTCGCGGAGCGGCGTTCACGACGGCGACTAGTTTCCCATCTCAGTTAGCGATAGGAAGTACCTGGAACAAGGAATTGGTCGGCGAAATAGGACGCATCACAGCCATCGAGTCACGTGCCCTTGGCTACACGAACGTATATTCGCCCACGCTTGACGTTTCGCGCGATCCGCGTTGGGGAAGGGTCGAGGACACGTATGGTGAAGACCCCTATCTTGTGTCGCGGATGGGCGTGGCAATGGCAAAGGCCTTGCAAAAGGACTACACCGTAGCATCAACGGCAAAGCACTTTGCTGTCTACAGCTATAACAAAGGCGGACGTGAAGGAAACGCCCGCACAGATCCTCAAACGTCGCCGCGGGAAGTGGAAAACATCTTTCTTCCCGGTTTTAAGGCCGTGATCAAAGAGGCCGGAATCCTCGGGATAATGAGTTCGTACAACGATTACGACAGTGTTCCCGTTACCGGCAGCTCCTATTGGCTTACGGAACGCCTTCGACAAGATTTCGGATTCAGAGGTTATGTCGTTTCAGATAGCGCGTCTGTCGAATTTCTGTACAACAAGCACCACGTCGCCGCGGATATGAAGGATTCAGTGCGGCAATCCATAAACGCCGGCCTGAACGTAAAGACCAACTTTACGCACCCAAGCGATTTCATCCTTCCGCTGCGCGAGCTTGTAAAGGAAGGCCAGGTCACGATGAAAACCGTCGACGACCGCGTTCGCGACACACTTCGCGTGAAATTCATACTGGGCCTTTTCGATCGGCCATATGTGCAGGACGCCGACGCCTCGGCGAGGCTCGTGAATTCTGCCGAACACCAACAAGTAGCGTTGCGGGCGGCACGCGAGAGCATCGTTTTGTTAAAGAATGACAAAAATATCCTGCCGCTGAGCAAGAATATCCGATCAATCGCGGTGATCGGCCCGAATGCGGATGACGATACGAACACTAGATACCGTTACGGCCCGTCCGGCGTAAAGGGCGTAACGGTCCTTGAAGGGATAAAGAACAAACTGGGGCCGACGGTTAGGCTAACCTATGCGAAAGGCTGCGACGTCATCGACAGCCGCTGGCCAGAGAGCGAGATCCTTCCGGAGCCCTTAACGGAGAAGGAATCCATTGAGATCAGTACGGCTGTCAAGGCTGCCAATAGCGCGGACATTTCTGTTGTTGTTCTAGGTGACCAAAGTTCCACGGTTGGCGAAAACCATTCACGTTCAAGTCTTGATCTACCTGGCCGCCAACTTGATCTTTTGAAGGCCGTTCATGCAACCGGCAAATCGATAATTGTCGTTCTGATAAATGGCCGCCCGATGAGCATCAACTTTGCCGAAAAATATGTACCGGGAATTATCGAAGCCTGGTTTCCGGGCGCGCAGGGCGGCGCCGCGATCGCCGATGTTCTTTTCGGCGATTATGATCCGGGCGGAAAGCTTACAATGACTTTTCCGAAAACTGTCGGGCAGATCCCATACAATTTTCCAACGAAACCGAATGCTCAGGCTGAGGGCGAAAGGACACGCGTGAATGGGGCACTCTATTATTTCGGCCACGGGTTGAGCTACACAACATTTGGGTATAGCAACCTCCGGATCACTCCGGCAAAACCAAAGATCGGCGAGATTGTGAACGTAAGCCTGGACCTTCAGAACACGGGTACTCGCATAGGTGACGAAGTGGTCCAACTTTATACACGCGACGTGGTCAGCAGCGTGTCGACATACGAAAAAAATCTTCGCGGTTTCGAACGCATTACCTTGCATCCTGGCGAGAGGAAGACGATCCGTTTCACGCTGACGCCGCCTGACCTTTCGCTTTGGGACCGTAACATGCGGTTCGTCGTCGAGCCTGGAGTTTTTAGAGTGATGATTGGGGCCTCGTCCGAGGACATCCGGCTCGACGGTGAGTTCGAGGTTTTCTCGACCGTCGACGCCAGATCCCATGGAAAATAGGTTCCTCAACTTATTTATGTCGTTAGCTCGTTACACGGGGGATTTGCTGTCCCGCATTCGGCACCCGGGCGAAGATCGTTGCAACAAATCAATCGCGAAGACCTTCATCCGAACCAAAAAAGGATACGAGATCATGAGCCGTTGGGGAAACAATCCGTCCTCAAAGCTCTCAAGCAAAAAATAGGAAGAAAAATTCTATGAAGAAATTGGCCATTCTATCAATTTTAGCAATCGCTGTTGGATTGTTTGGCTGCGGTACAAGCCAGACCGGCGGTAATCACTTTACGATCGCTGTGGTCCCGAAGGGCACGACGCACCCGTTCTGGAAAAGCGTCAATGCGGGAGCGATGAAGGCCGCGGCCGATTTCAAGTCGCAAGGCATAAATGTGGATCTCATTTGGAAGGGTCCCCTCCGCGAAGACGACCGCGAGCAGCAGATACAGGTTGTCGAGGGTTTTGTCAGCCAGGGTGTCAACGGTATAGTGCTTGCGCCGCTGGACAGCAAGGCTCTTGTGCGTCCGGTTGAGGAGGCGAAAAAAGCCGGGATCCCCACGACCATCATAGACTCCGCATTGGAGTCGGATCAGATAAGCAGCTTCGCTGCGACGGACAATAAAAAGGGTGGAAATCTGGCTGCGGAACGTCTCGGCGAGCTGCTCGGTGGAAAAGGAAAGGTCATCATGCTTCGTTATCTCGAAGGATCGGCAAGCACGACCGACCGGGAAGAAGGTTTCCTTGAGGTGATGAAGGCAAAGTTTCCGAACATCGAACTTATTTCGACGAATCAATATGCAGGTGCGACGCGCGACTCGGCAAAACGGACCGCCGAGAACCTTTTGCAGCGGTTTGGTGACCAGACCACAGGCGTTTTTGCGTCGAACGAGCCGGCGACGACCGGAATGCTGCTCGCACTACAGGACCGCAGCTTGGCTGGAAAGATCACATTTGTCGGATTCGACTCGAGTCCGCAGTTTGTGGAGGCGATGAAGAACAACCAGATGCAGGGTATAGTCGTACAAAGCCCGTTTGCCATCGGCGAGCTCGGCCTAAAGGCGATGATCGATCATCTGCTCGGCAAACCTGTCGAAAAACGGATTGATACCGGCGTGATGATGATCACGCCTGATAATATGAATTCGCCTGAAGCACAGAAACTGCTGAATCCGCCGGTTTGACCCTCTTATGAATTATCGTGACAAGGTCACTATCATTACCGGCGGGACCAAGGGCATCGGCGAAGGTTGCGTGCGTGCGTTCGTCAATGCAGGATCGCGCGTAGCGTTCTGCGCTCGAGATCATGAGGAAGGCGACAGGCTTTCCGCGGAATTGAAGACACTCGGAGAAGCGTTCTTTATTAAATGCGACGTTTCAAAAACCGGGGAGATAGAAAACCTGATCGTCCAGACAATCGAGAAATTTGGACGCATCGACTGTCTCATTAACAATGCGGGCTGGCATCCGCCTCACAAGCCAATCGACGATTTTTCGGCCGAAGAGTTTCGTGATCTACTCGATCTAAATTTGGTGAGTATCTTTAGCGCCTGTAAGTTTGCCCTTCCATATCTGCGGAAAACCCAAGGCAACATCATCAATATGTCGAGTCTTGTCGGAAGCATGGGACAACTTCACGCCACGACCTACGTTGCTACTAAGGGAGCGATCACTGCGTTTACAAAGGCATTGGCGATCGATGAGGCGATCCGCGGCGTTCGCGTAAATTCAGTTTCGCCGGGCAACATTTACACGCCGCTGTGGCAGGAAGGAATCGACGCATCGGACGATCCGAAAGCCACATTGGGTGAAGGCAATGCCGCCCAGCATCTCGGCCGAATGGGAACGGCCGCGGAAGCTGGGAAACTTTGTCTGTTCATTGCAGCCGAAGCGACATTTACAACGGGCGTCGATCATATATTGTCGGGCGGCGCCGAACTGGGGTATGGCCGCAAGAGTCGGATCGAATAAAAGTCAGAACGAGCAGAAACTGCTTTCGAAGAGAGACCCAATGTAACGGAGATATGTTCGATTTGTCTGGGAAAATAGCGTTGGTCACAGGTGCGGCATCTGGCATTGGTGAGGCCATTGCGTTCACATTTGCCCGACAAGGCGCGTTCGTTTACATATCTGATATCAACGAAACGAACGGCCAGCGAGTCGCTGATGACATAGCGGCAGAGGGCGGCCAGGCGAATTTCCTAAAGCTCGACGTCGCTGATGGCGAAGATTGTATTAATGCGGCAGCGATCGTACACAACGAGCACGGACAGCTCGACATTCTCGTAAACAACGCCGGCCTCGGTCATGTAGGAACACTACTCGAAGCCTCTGCGGAAGATCTCGATCGGCTTTACGCGGTGAACGTCCGAGGGATGTTCGATCTAACAAAAGCGTTTCTTCCAAAAATGATCGAACGAAAACAGGGCGTGATCGTCAATATGTCCTCAGTCGGCGGCGTTGTCGCAGTAAAGGATCGGATTGCGTATTGCATGACAAAATTTGCAGTCGTGGGATTTACAAAATGCATTGCTCTTGATCATGCTGGCGATGGAATAAGGGCGAACTGTATTTGTCCGGGGCGGGTGGAGACGCCGTTTGTTAAGGCCCGAATCGACGAGTATCCCGATCCGGAAGAGGCCTACCGCGAGATGGCCGCAACACAGGCGATCGGTAGAATGGGCACGCCCGAAGAGATCGCCGCCGCAGCGCTATATCTGGCCAGCGATGAGGCTGCTTTTGTGACCGGGACCGCGCTGATGATCGAAGGCGGATGGACGGTTGGAAAATAGACCTATCGATTCGAATATCCCACTTTTTGGCCGTTGATCGTGTCCTCGGAAAGGGCAGCCCAATTGGCTTTACACAAACCGGCGACGGTGCTAATTTGGCGCTTCATGCAAATTCATCTTCGATCGTCCCGAAAAGCCGCTTGCGGACTTCTCATCTGTATTCTTTTCGCTTTCGTACAAATCAGTGCGTTCCCCGAGAACTTCGCTGAAATAGCAGCGCCCTAGATCATAAGGAACTGAGGCACTATATATGAATATCATCGCTCCGGGACTGAGCCTCTTTCGAAACTATCGTCGAGAGTGGCTGTCGGCCGATCTCGTTGCCGGGTTAAGTGTCGCGGCGGTTGCCCTGCCGGTGGGTATAGCCTATGCCGATCTTGCCGGCTTTCCGCCGGTTGTTGGGATATACAGCTGCATCCTGCCGCCGGTCATGTATGCGCTGTTTGGTTCATCGCGTCAGTTGATAGTTAACCCGGACGTAACTGCGGCGGCGATCGTGGCCTCGACCATCACTCCGCTGGCGCTCGGAAATGCGGAAAAGTTTGCTGACCTCGCCATGGTCCTTACGCTGATGACGGGGGTATTTCTGATCGCGGGCGGAATCGCGGGACTCGGGGCTATCGCAAATTTTCTTTCAAGGCCGATCCTCACGGGCTACCTGAACGGCATCGCCCTGACGATCATCGTCGGACAGTTAGGCAAACTGCTCGGATACGAGGTCGCAGGGAACGGTTTCTTCTCGAAATTGATCTCGGTTGTTTCGCGCATTAATCAAACACAATTGCCGACGGCGGCTCTCGGCCTTTCTCTTTTGGTTATGTTGGTGGTGGCGAAACGAGTCCTTCCACGCCTCCCCTGGCCCTTAGTGGCGGGCCTGATCGGTGCAGCGGTGGTTTATTTTCTCGGCCTTACGTCCCAGGGAGTAGCAATAGTTGGTGCTGTTCCGGCGGGTTTGCCTGTGCCGCATATCCCTTCCGTCGAAATCGATCAGCTCACGCCTCTGGCATTTGGTGCAGGCGGCATTATGCTTGTCAGTTTTTGCAGTATGACGATGACTGCCCGAAGCTTTGCTGCTAAGAACGGTTATACGATCGATTCAAATCGCGATATGGTCGCACTCGGAATTTGCGATATTTCGGCTGGGCTCAGCCGTGGGTTTGTCGTCAGCGGGTCCGATTCGCGCACGGCCGTTGTCGATTCGAGCGGCAGTAAATCCCAGATGGCGGGCATTGTGGCTTCGGCCGCAATGGTGTTCGTTCTTCTTTTCCTAACCTCACCTCTCGCGTACCTGCCGATCACGGGCCTATCAGCGATCCTTATTTCGTCATCGACGGGCTTATTCGATACCTCGTCGGTCAGGGATTATTTCCGGTTGAGCAAACCGGAGTTCAGGCAATGCATGGTTGCGACGCTGGGTGTAATGACTGTCGGCGTTCTGCCCGGCGTGCTGGTTGCAGTAGGACTTGCGATATTTAATCTGCTTCGCAAAGCATCTCGACCTCACGATGCTGTGCTCGGACAAATGCCGGATAGCCCGGACCTTTACCGCGACGTAGAAGCGGGAGCGGAAACGATCCCGGGCATCGTTATTTTCCGGTTCGATGCACCGATCATTTTCTTTAACGCCGAACACTTCGCCGGCCGTGTTCGAACAGTTGCAGGCGATGCTCCGCTGGACACAAAGTATTTTCTGCTAAACGCCGAATCTTCGTCAGCACTCGATGTAACCGGAGCTGCGATAATCGGTTCCATGCGAGGGGAATTGTCCGCTCATGGAATAACTCTGGGCATCGCCCGGCCGAAGGGACGGTTCCTGTCGATGCTCGAGAGATCGGGCTTGGCGGACGAGATCGGACGTGAAAATCTATTCACGACGGTACGTGACGGAGTAAATGCTTTTTTGGAAAAGAAGAGCACGTCGCAACTGAAGGCTTCTACCGAGTATCGGTGATTGGTCAAGCTCCAACGCTGACGTTTTTTAGATTGGCGTCGGCTCGCCGCGTTGTCAGTTCTTCGATGAATTGCTCGTCAACTGAATATCCGATGCCAGGCGTTTCAGGAACTTTGATCGTGCCAAACGCGCTAACCTCGATCGGTGGCTCGACGATATCGCGGTGCCAATATCGTGACGAGGCAGATACGTCTCCGGGAAGCGTGAAGCCATCTAGAGTCGACATCGCAATGTTATGTGCGCGGCCGATGCCGGTTTCGAGCATGCCGCCGCACCAAACGGGAACACCCTTCAACTTTGCCAATTCCTGAATTTCGCGAGCAGCTTTGTGACCGCCTACCCTACCGAGTTTGATGTTGATAATACGGCACGCGTCGATCTCGAGGGCTTGCTGAGCATCGCGTAGACTCGTGATCGATTCGTCCAGACAGATCGGTGTATTGAGTTTGCTTTGGAGCTTTGAATGATGGAACAGATCGCCCGCCGCAAGCGGCTGTTCGATCATCAGTAAATTAAATTGCTCGAGAGCGAGCATCGTATCGATATCGCCGTCGAGCCGATATGCGGAATTGGCGTCCACCGACAAACGAATTTTCGGAAACGCGCTGCGGACCGCTTCCACAAAAGCCACGTCCTTTCCGGGTTTGATCTTGAGCTTTATCCGTTGATAGCCGCTTTCGATCTCGCGTGTTACTACTTCCACAAGCTTTGCGGGAGATTCCTGCAAACCGATCGAGACTCCACAATCGATCTCGGTCAATGTACCGCCAAGATGTTTCCAAAGAGGCAGGCCGAGAAGCTTGGCTTCAAGATCCCAAATCGCCGTCTCGACCGCCGCGATCGCCATACAATTTCCTTTAATGACATCAAGCACGCCGCTGATTTGGGCGGCCTCAGAAACGCCAGCCGACGCAAGTATAGGGGCAACGGTTCCGAGGATGATCGACCAAGCCGTATCGACGGTTTCCGGATTGTAAAACGGAAACTCCATCGCCGTGCATTCGCCGACGCCCGCTGCACCCGATGCGTCAATGACACGAATCAACGCGACGCGGCGTTTTGTCGTCACGCCGAAACTCGTTTCGAACGCGGTCTTCAAGGGAAGCTCGATCTCACGCAGTTCGATCCGTTCAAGCTGCAGTTTCTGCATATAAGATCCCGATCAGAAATTTCTACCGATCCTGTCCGTCGTTGAACCATCGTGTTCCGGACGCATATTCCTCTTCGGACTCGCGAAGGTGCTCCAGCGAGCGTTCGGATTGGATATGTGCACAAGCGACAAGGATCGCGTTGATCGCGGCGACGGGCGCCACATAAGAATCGATGAACGATGTCCGAGCTATCGTCGTCGTCAAAAACGTGTCGCAATATTTTGCGATCGGCGTAGCATCGCCGTTGGTGATGCCAAAGCTCGGAACATTATGGCGGCGTGCGGACTGAACCGCTTCGATAGTGTCGCGGAGGCCGCGGCCGAAACTTATCGCAATGAGCAGGTCCTTTGGCGTCATTATTTTGATCCTGCTCTGCACAATGCCGCTGCTGCCGACTGGCGCATCGGCGTCATATCCGAGACGCACCAGGCCGTAAGCAAGCGAGCCCGCGAGCGACGCGGCATAGTCAATGCCGAGAACGACGATTCGGTTTGAAAGGTTGATCCGATTTGCGATCTCGACGATCTTGTCGGCATCAAGACCTGCCTGAAATTCGCGAACGTTGGAAACGTCTTTTTCGACGCTTTGGCGTACGCGGTCAGCAACGCTTTGCTCGATCTCCTCAGCGGTCTTCATCGCCGAATATGGCGTGATGCCGGTTACGAAATATTCGCGAAGGTCGTGCGCAAAATCGGCGAACTTTTCGTAGCCTAGGGCCTGGATCGTCCGAATTATCGTCGCCGTGTTTACGTTGTAACGGCGGCCCATCTCGCGCGACGAAAGAAAAAATGTTTCGTTCGACTCGTCCAGGATCTGGCGTACCAGGCGTTGACGGCTGGAACTAAGCGACGGCTTTGCTTCAAGAAAACGAACGCCAAGCGGAGTGCGGCCGGTACTAGGAAAAGTGCTGTTTCCGTCGGTAGACCTGGCGACGGCCTTTGCTTTAGGAGATTTGCCGTTCGCGCGGGGCGGACTCTCTCCTTTGGCTCGCCTCGAAGGCGAACTTCCTGCAGTCTCGATATTTTTTCGTTCCCGCATCGTTATGCTGAGTGTCGAAGGCGGACAGTTGATTGCGAGAGTATCTTAGGGTTGTTCCGAGAAAATAGCAACAGATGGTGCAAAATAATTTTACAAATGCACCGGATAGTACATTTTTCGTGTCAGCGTGCTTGCCTTCGTTAGCGATTAATGCGAAATAATAAGGTGCCTTTGAAAACTAATTAAAAATAGGACAGCAGTTCGTGCTGCAATGAGTGGTGCATTGTGTTGACTTTGTGCATCAATTGGTGTAGAACGGTGTTGCTTTCGAAAGCTATCTCGATAACAGTGCCTTCGTCGCGGTCCCTAACTGAGTACCAATGCCGCTAGGAGCGCGCTACGATATCGAGGACTTGAAAACTTTGCAAAAATCAAACTGGAAGACAACCGGAATGCCTCTTCGCCGATCCCCGCTGCGATGACGGATTCCCCTTCGCTCTCTTCCATCAGGAGACGACCGCTATGAAACCGAATACCACACATGCTATGCCGACCGAGGGTCCAGCAGCAGCCGGATGCGATCACCGCTCTGCTGTCCATCGTTCGATAATGTCGATGTCGATCTTTTTGATCACAGCCATTCTGATCCTTACTGCTTCCATTTCAGCTCAAACAACAACATCGACAATCCAAGGCACCATAAAGGATGCCAACGGAGCGCTTGTTGCGGGGGCACAGGTAAAGGCGAGCGGTTCAACACTTGCGACTGAACGAACAGTTGTAACAGATACGGACGGCTCTTATAGGATTGTTTCTTTACCTGCAGGAACTTACGTTGTGACT